>NZ_JAZRJY010000033.1:0-20526 GCF_045646045.1 Methanobrevibacter sp.
AATTGTACTTTCTCCAATAATGTTGCTAATTGTGGTGGTGCTATTTACAATCAAGGTTTATTGACTGTTGAAAATTGTAGTTTTTACAGTAATTATGTTGAGGGAAGTTTCTTGAATTCCATCGGCATTACTACTGGTGGTGTCGGTGTTGATATCTGTAATCTGGAAGGTGTCGGCAATGTGTATGCTGCTCAAAAAATAGATTATGATGAAGTTAAAGATCTTGATGCAATGCAAACTACCGCTATGGTTGTAACGACTGCTGCTGTGTCTTTTGTGGTTGGTGCTGGAGCCGGTTATCTTACTGGTAGTATTAAGGCTGGAGCGGTTGCAGGTGCTGCTGTAGGTGCTTGTATAGGTGCTATAGGTTCTTTGCTTGTTTGTTATAATACTATGGATGTAACTTTTAATGATTTGCAATTTAGTTTATTGTTGATTGGTGGATCTATGGTTGCTGGTGCAATCGGTGGAGCATTTGGCGGTTACTTTGCACAAGGGCAGATACAAGCTCCAGTTCAAATACCTGAGGAACCTATTCATCACGGTAGAATTGTTGAATTCAATGGCCATAATTTGGAAATTATATCAGGGGGTTCAGAGTTAACAGCTGATCAGCAGCAAATAATTTTGGATCGCTTATTAACTCATGCGCCAAATGCAAATAAGTTGATTATAGCTAATAATAATGGTTATTTAATTGTAAAACCATTATTTGATGGTTATCAGTTTGCTCATTTTGAAATCCTTATGTAATCATTGAATTTTCATTTAATGATTATTTTTTTTATTATTTTTTTTTAAATTCGTTGAAAAAACTTTCATTTTGTTTAATTGTTGGATTTTTAGATGTTTTTTGGCTTTATTTCATGTTTGCAAGTAATTGCTTGCGAATAACTTTATATATTTTCAAATTAAACTTTATAATGTGTTGTGTGTAATAATTATTTTTACATTTTAACATAAACTTATAAAATAGGTGTTTATTAATTAGGATATTAAATTCTAGAAAAAATCTGTCTTTTGCTTTTTTATTACTTTTTGCAGTATTAGTTAGTTTTGGAAGTGTTTGCGCTGCAGATATTAATGATGCTGGTAATTATACATTCGGTCATCTCAATAAACCAACTGTACCTCATCATGATGTACCTGTTTTGATTGGTAATGATTCTACTGCACCAAATACTGTTGTTAATGATGATAATCTTGTTCTTTTGACTAGTGATGACTCTAATGCAAACGATAATAATACTAATCCTACTTATTCATTAGGTGGTCTTTCTTTACCTGATTTGCATAATGGGTTAATATTAACTAATAATGGCAATTCAGTAGCTAAATCATTATCTGATCGTCCTGGAGTAATTTTGGATGGTAATGGTGATTTCAGTATGTCTGCCAAATATAATACCAGTGCTGGTTGTCGCTGGTTTCTTAGTTCAGATTCTTATGGGGTTGATTTAATCTCTATCAATAATGTTATTGATCAACCTGATGCTTATGGGTCTTTCGCTATAACTAACTTTAAATTCCATGTACATAGTGATGATTATTATGTTAAATTAATTTTACTCAGCCCTACCGGCAAAATTCTAAAAGAAATCGATTCTAACATGATAAACTGATTATAAAAATGATATGGAACTTATTTCAGTTATTTTACTGAAATAAGTCTTTTTTTTAATATTTATATTGAGCCACGAATTTTTTAACTATTTCTTCATCGAATTTGTTTTTGTTAAGTGGACAGTAGTGGTATTCACCACCCATTTTCAAGATAAAGCAGAGAGGTTCAATGGTACCTGAAGTCAATTTTCCAAGCATCATTTTTTGACTTCCACGAAATGCAAAGAATATGATTTTGTCCTCAGATATTTCAATTTTTTTGAATTTGATTTCATCAATCTCTTCTATTTCAAATATGAACTTAATCATTTCTTCAAAGTTTTCAGCCATTTAAAACCCCCTTAATCAGTTCTCTAATTTCCTTTTTTGAAATCAATCTTATCAATGGGACAATTAACTTTAAAACATAAATGTCTATATTCATAAAGCCTTTCAGGTTTAAAACTTCTCCGGTAAATGAGGGATGTGCTCTCAAATGGCTGTTTGGTATACTTGAATTAATAATCGCTAAAATTGCCCATATGTAACCAATATACTCGCCGGTTTTTGCAAAATTAGAAAAGCCAATGACCAAATCATTTTCAATCCTGCTGATATCAACTGCAGCTAAAATTTCATGCAGGAATTTTTTCAAATCATCAAAACAAGGTTTTACCAGTTCGTATAGCTTTTTCAAATCCCTTTTATTTTCATCCTCGTCGGTTTCATCTTCTTCGTCATCTTCGGATTTGAAATTATATGTATAAACTTTTAATTTTCTAAAAAGAATTATTTCAAGACATCCGTCATAATCTTTATCTATTTTTACCCATTTAACTTTTAATCTAATTCCAACAAGTAAAATAATAAAAATAAGTATGATGATTAATAGGATAATCATCAATAGGATGTTTAACATAAAATATAGGTCCTATTCTTTTTCTTCTTTTTCTTCGCCATCATAGGTTGTAAATTCAGGTTCAATAAACTCTTCTTCATCTACATATTCGCCTTCCTGACTCATGTAACTTTTAACTAAATCAGTAATAATTAAACCTAAATCAGATAATGCTTTATTAGTTTCGGTTCCTTTACTTAAATCAAGTACACGTACACCTTCAGCATCATTTCCTTTTTTAGGAATCATAACCATTGAAATAGGTTCTACACCTGCGCCTGCACCTGCAACATCATTTCCATCATTACCCATAATGCTTTCACCAGCACCGAAACCTACTCCCATTCTCATTACTGGAATAAGAATTTTATCTTCGGTTTCAATCGGTGTACCGATAACATTATCGACATTTATGAGTTTACGTAATTCTTCAACTGTTGTTTTTATATTTTGTGCCATAATATCTACATCCTAAATTAATATTATCTATGGTATATTGTGTTTTAAATACTTTTTTAAAACATAATGAAGTTGAAGTGAATGGGCTTTTTTGTATGGTTAATAATAGTTTTTTGGTTAAAAAAAGAAAAAATCAGAATCATAAGTATGATTCTGTAATGGATGCTACACCAGCACCGGCATCGTCAATTACACCTAAACCTTTTAAGGTCATTCCGATAGCTGCAAAAGTTTGAACTAATTCTTTGTAGGAAATGCATCCCATGTGACCTATTCTGAAGACATTTCCTTTTAAGTGATCTTGTCCTCCAGCTAATTCCACACCATATTTGTCACGGGTTGTTCCTCTAAAGTCAGCATCTGCAACGCCTTCAGGCATTTTAACTGCAGTTACGGTTGCAGAGGATACTGCTTCATCAGCGAATAATTCTAAGCCTAATGCTTTAACTGCTGCAACACTAGCTTTTGCTGCTTTATGGTGACGTGCAACTCTATTTTCAAGTCCTTCTTCCATAACTATTTTTAATGCTTCGTTCATAGCATAAGTTAATGAAACGGATGGAGTATAAGGAGTTTCAGGCGGATTTTTGTTTCCACTTTTTCTTGCTGCTTTCAAATCTAAATAAAATGTGTTGGTTTCAACATTGTCAACAGCTTTCCATGCATCGTCACTTAATGTAATAGCTGCCATTCCAGGAGGTGCTGCTAAACATTTTTGTGAACCGGTTACACAGACATCAATACCGAATTTTTCAACATCTACATGGTCTCCTGCAAGGGATGATACGGTATCTACAATGTATAATGCATCATAATTTTTCATAACTTTACCAATTTCTTCGATTGGTGCAGCTACTCCAGTAGAAGTTTCATTGTGTATAACAGAAATTGCTTTGATGTCTTCATTTTCATCAAGTACTTCTGCGATTTGTTTTGGTGATACTGCAGTTCCCCATTCGACTGCTAATTCCTGTGCATCAATTCCGTGAGTTTGTGCTATTTTCATAAAACGTTCACCGAATTTTCCACCAACAACATTCAACATTTTTTCACCAGGTGCAACGGTATTTGCAATAGCAGCTTCCATTGCAGCAGTACCTGATCCGGTTAATAAATAAGATTTATTTGGGGTTTGGAATACTTTACTCATTAATTCTGTAGTTTCAGTTAATATTTCTCCATATTTTGCGCCTCTGTGATTAACAACAGCTTTTGACATTGCAGCTAAGACTCTAGGGTCTACTGTTGTTGGTCCAGGAAGCATTAATAAAATATCATCCATTGATTTTCCTCCATTATAAAAAAAAGATTTAGTATGGCTAAATCTAATTATTTATTTAATTTTTATACTTTTTATATATTGTCCTCGGAAAAGTTTTTTCCGTTATAATCAAAGTTTTCTTCTTTAAAATACTTTAATTCTAAAATAACCATTTAATTTATTTTATTTAAATATTTAATGATGTAAGTAAGCACTTACATTCGAAAACGTTTATATTAAATGCTTTTTATAATTATATATTAACTTATGTAATTCAATAAAGCAATTTATTGATGGACATAAAAACAGGTATGGTTTATTATGAGAAAAATTCTATTTAGTTTATTATTACTGCCAATTTTATTAGTTGGTGTATGTGCTGTCTCAGCATCTTCCGATTTTGGTGTTGATGGTTTAGTTATGAATGTTGAACGTCCTGTTTTGGATGATAATGTTGTTGATATTCCTGTTGTTGATGATTCTGTTGTTGATGATTCTGTTGTTGATGATTCTGTTGTTGATGAGGTTCCTTTTGCTGATGTTCCTTTTGCTGATGTTCCTTTTGCTGATGTTCCGATTGCTAGCAATATTCCTGTTTTTCCAAGCCATATTTCTTTTGGTCATGTAGCTGTTGGTCATGTAGCTACTGACAATATGGGTGGTATACGTCCTATTTTTGCAGGTAATGTTTCTGATGATGATCCTGGGGTTCCTAGTACTCCTGTTATAGTTATCACTCCTAATATTACATTTGGTGATGATGATAACTATTCTATCAATGACTGTTCAAGTATTGATATTCCTATTATGGACTATTGTCCTGTTATTAATGTTCCTTTTGGAAATAACCGTCCGGGCATGTTTATTCCGGGTATTGTAAATCAGGATATGGATATCGATATGGAAGTTTTCCCATATTACCCATTCGGACCTCATTCAGTACCTATTATTGGACCTTCCATCAATCCGGAACATGGACCTTCAATTTCCCCAAAATTTTAAATGAATAAGTGGTTCTAATAATGTTAAAAACATCTTTAAATTCAGATTTAGATGATTCAATTAATAATCATCATATATTAGGGGATTTTATTTTTTTCCCTTGTCCTGTTGATAAGGAATATTGTTGTTATTTTGATTTGAGTTCTTTAGAAAATTCAAATGATAATATTCCCGATGATTTAATTTTCATCCCCGGACCAAGATTTTAGTTGTATTTTTTTAAATACAATTTAATTCTACTTTTTTTGTTGCATATTATTCATTTTAGCGAAATAATTTGGATATGTTAAATTGATTTCATGCCAATGTATTTTGCATCATCAAACAATTCATTGCCATATTTTGTATAATCAATTTTATTTTTTTAATTGTTGAAAAGTAAACTGCTATTATTTATTAGTTGATATATGTTCACTTGCGAAAATATTTATATGTTTTAACTTTTAGATAGTAATGTAAAAAGTAGTTTACATCAACTATGGTGGTGTTCAATGTTGAATTTAAAAAATTGATGATTTTGGTCATAATAAGTGCATGTCTTTTAATAAGTGCATCTTGTGCTTTTGCAGCTGATTCAAATCAAATCAGTGATAATGTTACTGCAGATGGACAAAATCATGAAATAAACATTGATTATTCTAATGTAGGACAAATAGATAATAATCCTGTTAATACTCGGATAAATTTTGGATTTTCTATTCAGATTAATATGGACGATGGTCAAACAAATGGTGGTGTGCCTGGTTCATATGATGATTTGAAGGAGGATATTGAGAATTTGCATTCCGGTGATGTTTATAATTTTACAAGGGATTATATATTTGATGGTAATAGTCAGACATTAATATTGCAGGATCGTATTATTGCAATTAATCAGGATAATATCATTATTAACGGTAATGGTTTTACAATTGATGCTGGTGGTTCTCAGAACTTTGTAATATTTAAAATATCTGGAAATAATGTAACAATCAGCAATTTGACCTTTGCTAATAGTGTGCCTGGTAGTATGCCCGGTCCAAAGGTTCATGGCAATTACAGTTTTGACAGGATTAACAGCCCAATATGCTGGCAGGGTAACAATGGAACCATGAAAGACTGTAATTTCTACAACAATTGTGCCGTTAATGGTGGTGCAATGACCTGGACCGGAAACAATGGAACAATTGAGAATTGCAGGTTTATCAATAACACGGCAAGAGGAGTTGGCGGCGCATTATATATTGGTGGTGTGAACAATACCGTTTCATGGTGTGTTTTTGTTAATTCGACTTCACAGCTAACCGGTGAAGCAATATATGCCGATCGCAAACGTGAAAAAATTAATCTGATTAATGATACTTTTAATAATAAAATTCCTTTCATTGACGGTGCTGAATCTAATATTGATGCAGATTATCTTTTCTATTCATATAAGATTCCTGTGTGAGGTAATATATCTACAGAAAAGGGTTATAAATTGGATATTATTCCATTGTTATATAAAGCCATTATGGTCGGTGGTGTAAATAATATTGGTGATAATTTTAATTATTTTGCCCAATATTTTAATGAAAGTGGTGTTTTCATTTTGAATTTTGCTGCATATGAGGAAATATCTGATTATGTTTATTTGGACAAATTTTACAAAGATATGTTGAACTTTAAAGTAGATTGGATTGAATCATTCCATATTGATATGCCTTCCCCGCCTGTTTTTCACTTTGGTTTTGATTATCTTAAATCAATGTCTTTTTCATACATAACGGATTTCAATCAGGTTTTTGATTGTGTACTTCATGAAAACTATAAATTCAGCCTTACACAAAATCTCATAGGTTTTGTTCATGATGTCTATGATTATTCTGAAATTTCTTCGGTTAAAGGATGGGATCAATGGTTTGACACAGATAAATGTGTTGATAACTTTGTTAATAATTTTAAAGTTATTTTTACAGATAAGATAACTGCCGTATCTGATGTTTGTTGGAGACCAAATATATCCGGTTTTGATTCAATTATTATAATGGGTAACGGTTCAACAATTGATGGTGATTCCAAAGATGACCGTGGTGAGAAAAAATGGGTTGAAATGGGTGGTGACCGTAATACCATTTTTGCGGCTTATGATTTGACTGTTAAAAACTTCAACACGGCTGTTGAATGTTTTGCAGGGCAATGTTATTTCAACAATGTTCGATTTGATAACAATCGTATGCACTATACATTTGAAAGGGATTGGGGTGCAGCAATTATAAACACAGATACTATAGTGTGTGATAATTGTAGTTTTACTAATAATTATGCCAAAAACGGTGGTGCAATCTTTAATCAGGGATTTTTGTCACTTAACAACTGTACATTCAAGGGAAATAAAGCATATGGAGAAGGTGATAATGTCTGTGTCGGTGACGGAGGACTGATGCAGGTTGATTATAAAAACGTCACAAGTGATACTAAGGATATTTGCTTTGCAGAAGGCCTATCTGAGAAAGATTTAGATTGGATGGGTGTAGTTGTTTCTGTTGGTGCATTTGCTGCAGGTTTTCTTGCATCTGCCTTTACTTGTAATCCTTTTATCGGTATGGCTATAGGTGCGGCTATTGGTGCAGGTTTTGGTATTTTCGCTGCAGAATATTATTTTGAAGCTAGTTATTCTATTGATTTAGATATGGGAAATTATTATTTAGATTTTATCCTGATGGGGGTTGTATTTGGTGCATTTGGAGGATTATGTGGACAACCTTCGTACAATTTCATGGGGGAAATAAGTTCGTATGCTGAAACGGGAAGTCTTGCAGTTGATGCATCTTCAATTGTTGAAACGGAAAGTCTTGTATCTGATGTATCTTCAATTGTTGAAGTGGAAGGTTTTGCCGCTGATGTATCTTCAATTGCTGAAGCGGGAAGTGAAGCTTCTAGTGCTGCTGGTGATTTGGAGGCAGTATTATCTGGTGTCGAAGAAATATTCAGTTCAGTTAGTGGTTATTTGCCATAGGTTATAATCGGACTTGCGAATTGACTGATATTTAAGAGTTGCTGGTTAAGAGGGTGATTATCATCACTCTTTTTTTATAACATCAGACAAATCGAAATGCGGATTATTAAAATATCATTTTAGATATTTGATGATTTTATCCGCATCTTTTTTTATGATGTCTGCATGTGTTGAATCAATTGGAATGAGTTTGTAATTTGAAGATATTCTGGCTAATTGCTTTTTATACAGATTCCTTGTATCCAAATAAATTACTGGGGAATTGATTTTAGGGTCATGGAAATGCCTATTTCTATTGCAGTATATTACTTCAATAATTTTATTTGTAAATTCTTCATCTCCACCATATCCCAGTTTATTTAATTCGTCTTTTAAAAGAGAATTGGTAATATCTTCCTTATTCAATTCAAGTTCATAATCGAATATTAATGCTCCATCAATCAGTATACATTTGTCAACAGTTTTGGTTTTTTCCAGACGTTCAGTGATTAATGATGCAAAAACACAGCCCAGTGAATATCCGACAATTATGTCTCCATCCTTGAAAATGTCTTTAATCGCATCATAGTACATTTCAAGTGTAGAATCAAGACTGTCAATTTTTCTAATTTCTTCTAAAGGCAAGTCATATTTATAATCATCTATAAGGTATACATTGCCTTCAAATTCAAGTTTATTAACTAATTGGGAATACTGGAAGGATAATCCTGAAAGAGGTGGGAATATGAACATATTTTGATCTTTTTTACCTTTTTTAACTAGATTGAATCCATATTCAGTTTTATTTCCATCGATTACTCTGGCAATTTCATGAGGTGTTCTGCTGTTGAATATGCTTCTTGCATCAATTTTAATGTTCTCTTTTGCTAACAGGGACACCATTTTAATTGCAATAATAGAATCTCCACCAATGCTGATGAAATCATCGTACAGGCTAATTTTTTCCTGATTGAATACTTTTTCGAACGTTTCAACCACTATTTTTTCGGTTTCTGTTCTTGGTGCAACATATTCTGTCAGCAGAGTATCCCTATCAACTTCCGGAAGGGCATTTTTATCCACTTTCCCGTTTACAGTTAATGGGATTCTGTCTAATCTGATAACATGTGAAGGAATCATGTAGTCTGGTTTGTTGTCTCTTACAAAATTACATATGCTGGTTTTAAGTTCATCAGCTTCCAGTTCATTTGATGTTACAACATAGGCTATCAGCTCATTATTTCCTCTGTTATTCATGGTTTGAACTGTTACATCATCTACAAAAGAGATTTTTCTTATAACTGCTTCAACTTCCTGCAATTCTACACGGTTTCCTCTGATTTTAACCTGTTTGTCATGACGTCCAATAATGGCCAGTGATCCGTCAGGCAGTAATCTTACCATATCTCCGGTACGATATAGGGTCGCATAATCATCATTATCATCAAACGGATTGTCAATGAATGCTTTTTGTGTCTCTTCATCACGGTTTAAATAGCCTTTTGCGATTTGGTAACCTGCTACATATAATTCTCCAACAGCACCAATCGGCAGGCGTCTTTGTTCCTCGTCTAAAATGTATGCTTTTGTATTGTCGAGTAAATATCCGATTGATGAATAATCAATTTTATCTTTTATATCAATACTTGTAACATCAACACATGCTTCAGTAGGTCCGTATGAATCTATAAATTGATAATCCGCATCAATTTCGCTTTCACCTAACTTTTCTCCTCCTGTAGTTAACACTTTCAATGAGGTTTTGTCCACTTGTTCGGTAAATAATTTTGCAACCTGTGTGGAAATTTCCGTATGAGTTACATTATTTCTGATGAAATACTCATTCATTGCATTCATATTCAGTTTAATTTCATCAGGAACTACACTCAGACATGCTCCTGCACAGATTGATGGGAATACTGCTTTCATAGCCACATCAAAACCGATTGAAGCGAATAATGCATAAGTATCCTCTTTATTTAAGTTGAATTTTCTAATGTAGAATTCTGATAGGTTGAGTATTGATTTTCTGGTGATTTTAACTCCTTTAGGAATACCTGTAGTACCACTTGTGTATAGGATACAGGCCAATTCTTCATTACTGTATGTTAATTCAGATAAATCACCAATTTCTTTCCTCATGATGTCTGAAATGTTTAGAATAGCTGGTTTGTCAGATAAATGTTTAGCACGTTCATATGTTTTATCACTGACAATAACTGCTTTTGCTCCAATATCTTCCAAAATGAATTTTATACGTTCATCAGGATGTGCATCATCCAGCGGAACATAAACTGCACCTGCAGATAAAACTCCTAAAATGCTGAACATGTAGAGTTCTGATCTTTCAGTTAAAAATGCAACATTGTCCTGCGGGTCAATTCCCAGTTCTTTTAAGGATTCAGCTATTTTATTTGCAATGAAAGCTCCCTCGGAGTATGTGTATGATGCATCGTTATATGAAACCAATTTGCTTTCAGGATTTTTTGAGAGATTATCATTAAATGCTTCCAAAACATCACTGTATTTTAATTTGTGTTCTGTTTCATTATAGCTGTCTAAAAGACTAATGTCTGAGATTGGAGTGTATGCAATATCGCTTAAGTTGTCTTTATCCAAAATTTGGGTCAGTACTTCTTTAAAGACTTTTGCAAAGCGTCCTATTGTATTTTGGCTATGATTGTCTGAGTGACTGATATTGACTACATAACCGTCATTCAAATCATTCACAACACAGATAATGTCTGAAACACTGTCTACCTTATCACTGTATATTATTTCATCTCCAACGTCGGATACATCATTTAAATCATAATTGTATTCGAAAATAACATCATTATTCAAGTCAAATTCGCTTCTAAGCAATCTGAATGGATAAACAGTATTTGACATGGATTCTAAAATCAAATCAGAAACATCGTTTAGATACTCATTAACTTCTTTGTTTTTGCAGTCTATAATGATTGGAATTGTATTTACATACATTCCTGCAGCATTTTCAAGATAATCTCTGTGACGACCGTTTTCTGTAAAAGTATAATAAACCTTATCTGTGCCTGTGAAACGTGAATATGTATATGCAAATACTGCATTCAACAGATTGCTTACAGTAATACCTAATTCATGAGTTAACTCTTCAACATGATTACGGACGCCTCTTATTGGAAGAATGACGCTTCCTTTCTTGCCGTCAACATCATCCAATAAAACTCCGATTTCATCAATATCTGCAAGTTTTTCCTTAAAGAAGTTGTATGCTGATTTATACTGTGATTCATATTTTGATTTAAATAACTCATTATTATTTCGGACAAAGCCTAAATCCACACTATCATCCAATTTGCCATCTAATGCATCATTTAAATCTTTTGTAATGATTGTTCTGGTTGTTGCATCGGTAATAATGTGGTGTATGTTATAAAAGATTTCCTTGGATTTGCCATCATCAATAATGTAGAAATCAACTAATGATTCGTTAAGATTGAACGGTTTGACGAGTTCGGAATGATTGTCAACATCAATGACTTCAATTGAAGGATAGCTGTCACAAATTATAAGCGGCATATCTTCAGTATCTACAATGCGGGATTTCAAAACAGGATGTTTGTCAATTACTGCATTTATTGCATTTCTGATTTCTGTAACTGATTTGGTGCTGTCGCATTCAACAAAGCCCGGACCTGCATATGCAATTCCTTTATCGTTCATTTTTTCATCTAAATAAAGACCTATCTGAACTTCAGATAAACAGCAGACAATATTTTCGTTTCGGTAATTGGCAATGAAGTCCATTTCTTCCTTAATATTTTCAATGAAAAGATCAAATCCGTCGCCAATGTAGGTATTTTCTGCATATGTTCCTCCGATGACATATGAATCATCAGAGCGGGAAACATTTAAACTGATACCGTAGGATTCGGATTCAATTTCACTGTCTCCGGATAAGGAAATTTCAAATGATTCAAATAATTCATTTTTAAATTCAAATTCGGTACTTAGGAAGTTGAAAGTGACAGGACAATGCTTGAATTCCAATTCATTTGTAGTATAAATTAAGGATGCATAATTTAAACCTAAATTATTAACTTCATTAAAAGCTGTTTTAAGTCTGTAAACATCATTTACTAAAGAGATATCATCATATCCATTATTTGTTTTTACCTGTACAGGATATTGGCTGGTAAACCAACCTACTGTTCTTGTAAGGTTTGCAATATCCTCATCACGACCGTATGATTCACGGTTGAATATAATATCTTCATCATATGTCTTTTTGTATGCTCTAGCTATTGCCAAGGCCAGATATTCCTCTTCAGATAGATTCAAAATATTGGCTGTATTATAATTTACATCAGTATTGATTTTAAATCCTTGAGTTTTTCCCTTAATACTTGAATCATCTAATGAATTGTTGATTCCTATCCAGTGCTCTTTTTCCTCATCGGAAATATTTTCTACCAGTTCTTTAACGTCTTCAACCCAATATTTATATGGGTACGCTTTTGGAATTTCAATTTCTTCTTTGGCTTTGAGAGCATAATAAATACTCGTCAAATCATTGATTAATATGTTCCAGCTTACACCGTCAATTATTAAATGGTGTATGACGAATATTATGTATGATTCATCATTATAATGAATAAGATTGATTTCTATCAGGTTATTTAAAATATTCAGTGATTTGACTGAATTAATATAGATTTCCTCTACTCTTCTTTCAAAATTATCTGTAATTTCATGTTCGTTTATTTCACAGACGCAGGTATTTACAGGCATTATTTCCTGAACTGCTTTTCCATTTTCAATTTTATAGGATGCACGAAGCATGTCATGAAGATTGGTCAATTCATTTAAAGCATTTTGCAAAATGTTCTTTTCTATTTTTTCTTTTGATTTTAAGAAGAACGGTTGCATATAATCATCAGAATTAATCTGATCAAAGTAAAATGACTGAATAGGAAGCAGGTCGACTTCACCTTCAACACTATCATAGCTGATGATTTCTGCAGAATCTACATTTTGTGCAATTAAGTATGGAGTTTTATGATTCAATATATCTCTAGCGGTGCATGAAATATTATTTTTCTCAAGCAATGCAATAACGCGAATTGCCGTGATAGAATCTCCACCGAGATGGACGAAGTCATCATTTAATCCAATGCCTTTCTGATTAAATACAACTTCAAAAGCATCCACAATAACCTTTTCTGTTTCATTTGTAGGAGCAACATATTCTACACGTAATGCATCCAAATCAACAGCAGGCAGAGCTTTTTTATCTACCTTACCATTAACGTTTAAAGGAATCTCATCTAACTGGATAACATATGAAGGAACCATATAATCTGGTTTTTGCTCATTTACATAATCGCAAACTAAATCATTAATGTTTTCAACTTCACAATTTGCAACAACATAGGCTGCCAATTCATTGTTGTTTGCATTTTTAATTGTCTGCAGGGTAACATCTTCAATTTGTGGTAATTCACGAATCGCTGCTTCAATTTCAGATAATTCAACACGGTTACCGCGGATTTTAACCTGCTTGTCACGACGTCCGACAATACCTAGTGTTCCGTCATCCAGTACTCTTACCATATCTCCTGTACGGTATAGTACGCTATAATTTTCATCATTTTCAAATGGATTATCTAGGAATGCTTCTCTATTTTCTTTTTCACGATTCAAATAACCGTCAGCAAGTTGATAACCGGCCAAATAAAGTTCACCAACTGCACCTAAAGGAACACGCCTTCTTTCATCATCTAAAACATAGGCTTTAATGTTGTATAACAGATGGCCGATGGAAGAATAGTCAATTTTATCCTGTTCTTTAATGGCAGTTACAGATACACAGGCTTCGGTTGGACCATATGAATCAACAAGCGTATAATCTGTTGAATAATCAATTTTACCTAATTTTTCCCCTCCAGTAACTAAAATTTTCAGTGAGGAACTTTCAAATTCTTCAATGAACAGTTTGGCTACCTGTGTTGGAAGGTGGGCATGAGTAATGTTGTAATTGATGAAATGTTCATTTAATTTTTTCATATCTAACCTGATTTCTTCAGGAATTATATTTAAACAGGCTCCAACGAAAAGTGAAACGAAAATACTTTTTATTGCACCGACGTCAAAACCGATGGATGCATATAATGCAAATGCGTCTTCCTGAGTCATGTTTGACTTGTCTGCATAGTATTCAATATAATTTACAATTGATTTTCTTGTGATTTTCACACCTTTTGGAATGCCTGTAGTACCGCTGGTATATAAAATACAGGCTAAATCACCATAAGTTACAGGTAAATGTGTTAAACAATCATCAGCATCATTTATAATTTCAGATATATCTAAAATAGTACAGTCACTATCTAAATTGGATGCACGCTCTTCAGTTTTATCACTGACAATAACAACCTTGGATTGTGTATCTTTTATTATGAAGCTCAAACGGTCATCAGGAAGAGCATCATCCAGAGGAACATAAACGCCACCCACAGACATTATAGCTAAAACTGATAAAAGATATAATTCGCTGCGAGGAACTAAAAATCCAACACAATCTTGAGGTTCAACACCTAAATTAATTAATTTTCTGGCGATTTCATGAGCTATGAATGCACCTTCGCTGTAAGTGTATGAAACATCGTTATATGATACCAGTTTATTATTTGGATATTTTGAGAGATTATCATTGAACGCATCTAAGATATCATCGTAATCCAGAGGATGTTGCGTCTGATTATATTTGTCTAAAAGTTCAATGTCTCTTTCAGCTGTGTAATCAAGATCTGAGAGATTTTCACTTTCCATTATCTGTGATGTTATTAATTTATATGATTCACATAATCTTGCAATTGTGTCTTTTGAATATTTGTATCCGTAGTTTATGTTTATTCTGTATTTGCCGCTGTTATTTATAATGTCAACATTTAAATCAGCTATAGTATCATTCATGTTGCTGATGATGTTGATATTACTGTCATTTCTTTTTTCTAAATCGTGGTTAAACCATTCCGGAAGATACTGGAATAAGATGTTTGAATTAATATCATACTTATTGACCAGTTCTCTGAAAGGATAGAAATTATATTGCATTGTTTTATAAATGATTTCAGATGCATGTTCCATAAACGAAGTGACGCTTTGATCTTGACAGTTAATTAACAGAGGCAATGTTGTAACATACATACCGATACTGTTTAAATTATTGTATCTGTCACGTCCGTTTTCTGTAATGTTAAATAATATTTTGTCATTGCCTGTAAATCTTGACAGTGTGTAGGCAAAAATGCTTGTGAATAAGATATTTTCGCTAATGTTATTCTTTTCTAAAAATTCATTTAATATTGAATTATCAATCTCCAAATCAATGGTGTAATTGTCTGGACCGTCCGGATTAATGTCTTCCAGTAAGCTATTTATATTGTCATTATCTGATAATTGTGATTCATAGAATTTATCAGCATCTTCATATTCTTCGGTTTCTTTTATTTGCTGGTTAAATGCAGATACTTTTAAAAATGATGTATCAATATCAACTTTTTCATCATTTAATATTTTCATTAAATCATTTTTAAATACTCCTTTGGATAATCCGTCAACTATGATGTGATGGAATACAGCAAATAAACTATATTCTTCATCATTTTTGATAATAAGGAATCTACATAAGCTATCATACAAATCAAATGATGAAGTTAAGAATGAATATAGTAAATCTTCGTCATATTCATTTTCAACCAGAATTTCAGGTTTACTTCCTTTTACCAGATAAGGAACTTCATAATCATTGCTTATGCGCATATTCAGTATAGGATGAACATTTATCATTTCATTTAAAGCATTACATATATTTTCCAGTGAATATCTGTTTGGAATATCTATGTGTGTCATAATGAGGTATGAATCAACCTTGTTGTTTGCAATAATGTCCAGGTATACATTTAACTGTGATTCATTCATTGGACAACCGCTTTCAAGGTCGTATATATCCAAATCAAATTCATTGCCCTTAATATTATCTGCAATTGCTTTAGGTGTTTGTAAACTTAAGATTTCTGCAGCTGAAATAGTATAATCTTTAAGATTTGATATTAATTTGATAGCTGTTAATGAATCTCCGCCTAATTTGGAGAAATCGTCATAAACACTGATTTTTTCTATATTGAATGTTTTTTCAAATGCTTCTACAATGTCCTTTTCGGTTTTTGTTGCCGGAGCAATATATTCTCCATGCAAACTCTCCAGTTCAACTTCAGGCAGTGCTTTTTTATCTACTTTTCCGTTATTGTTTAATGGGATTTTGTCTAATTTTACAATAAATGAAGGAATCATGTATTCTGGTTTGGAACTTCCAATATGTTTTGTAATTATTTCATCGAGATTATCTGTTTCTGTACTTGTAACGACATATGCAACCAGTTCGTAATTGGATCCGCGTTTTATTGTTTGAACGGTCACGTCTTCAATATAATCGTTTTCACGAATGACTGATTCGATTTCAGACAGTTCTACACGGTTTCCTCTGATTTTAACTTGGCTGTCACGGCGTC
Source organism: Methanobrevibacter sp. (assembly GCF_045646045.1). Lineage (GTDB taxonomy): Archaea > Methanobacteriota > Methanobacteria > Methanobacteriales > Methanobacteriaceae > Methanocatella. The sequence goes on from NZ_JAZRJY010000033.1 coordinate 16,737, forward strand.
CGACTATAGCTAATGATTCATCAGGAAGTACTCTTACCATATCTCCTGTACGGTACAATACATTGTATTCCTCATTATCATCAAACGGATTGTCAATAAAAGATTCATGAGTTTCTTTGTCACGATTCAGGTATCCTGCAGCTACCTGGTAACCGGATATACATAATTCTCCAATAGCTCCTATCGGCACACGTCTTAGGTCATTATCCAGAATATATGCTTTGGTATTGTAATTTAAGAAACCTATTGAATTGTAATCAATTTTATCATCATTTTTAATTGATGTTACAAAAGAAAATGTTTCGGTAGGTCCGAATCCATCAACTAACTGATAATTGTTGTTGTTTTCGAATTCTCCTAATTTTTCACCACCTACAAGTAAAACTTTCAGTGTATCGTTTTCAGCATTTTCCATGAATAGTTTTCCCACTTGTGTGGTCATCATGGTATGGGTGACGCCCTGTTCAGTTAAATACTCATTCAACTCTTTTATATTTAACTTGATGTCTTCCGGTATGACTGACAGGCAGGATCCGGAGTAGATACATTGTCCTAAAGCAAGAGTACCTGCGTCAAAGCCGATTGTGGCATATAAACCGTAAACATCATCTCGTGTAATGCCGTATTTTTCTTCGTAGTACTGCATAATGTTAAGAATTGATTTTCTGGTAACTTTAACTCCTTTTGGAATGCCTGTAGTACCACTTGTGTATAAAATACAGGCCAAATCATTATAAACAACAGGTAATGTTGATAAAACACCAGTATCCTCTTTTAATATATCTGAAATATTTAAAAGAGTAACATCATCATTTATTAAATCCTTGGACCTTTCATAAGTTTCATCACTTACAATAAGAACTTTGACATTGGAATCATCTAGTATGAATTCTAAGCGTTCATCTGGAAGTGCACCGTCTAAAGGAACATAGCAGCATCCTATAGACAGCACTGCCAATGTATTAAACATATAGTATTCATTACGTTCCACTAAAAATGCAATATTGTCTTCTGCTTCAACATCCAGTTCTTTTAACTGTTTAGCTATTTTATCAGCAATAAATGCACATTCACCATAAGTGTATGAACGATTTTTGTAGGATACAAGTTTATTTTCAGGATATTTTGAAAGATTATTGTTGAATGCATCCAATATGTCATCATATTCCAATTCATGTTCTGTTTTATTGACATTGTCTAAAAGTTTTAAATCTTCTTCTGCGATAATATTGATGTCGGATAAATAATCATAATCAGTTATTTGGGATAATACTAATTTATATGTTTCACCAAATCTTTCAATCATATCTTTTGAATATTTTTCACAATACTTTAATCTTAATATGTAGTTATTTCCGTTCTGAATAACTTCTGCACTGAAATCATTAACCAAATCTCCAATATCATCCACATTTTCTGTATTATCATCGACTTCAACATATTCATCAATGCCGCTGACCCAATCTGGGACAAACTGGAAAATGATGTTTGAATCAACGTCGTATTTTTTGGCCAGTACTCTAAATGGATAGTAATTGTATTTCATTACATCATATATTTTATGGGATACTGAATCCATAAATGATTGAATATTCTGATTTTTGCAGTTAATAAGTAATGGTAATGTGTTTACATACATTCCTATTGCATTAAAATTATTAAATTTGCTTCGTCCATTGTCTATAACATTAAATACATTTGTATCGCTACCCGTAAATCTTGATAGGGTATATGCAAAAATACCTGTGAATAGTATGTTTTCACTGATGGAATATTTCATTGCAAATTTATTAATTAAATTTTTGTCAAATCCTAAATCAATGATGAGGGTACCCGGACCATCAGTATTTTTGTCATTTGGTAAAATGCCCCCATCTTCTGCATCTACAAGCATTGAATCATAGAAATCACTTGCCTCTTCATATTCTTCTGTTTTTTGGATTTGCTGATTAAATGCAGATACTTCTAAAAATGACTTATCTATTTCAATCTCTTCATTATCAAGTATTTTAAATAAATCTTTTTTAAATGCATTATGTGATAATGCATCAAATATTATGTGGTGGAAAGATGCAAATAATTCATAATAATTTTTATTTTCAGTAATTAAAAATCTGCATAAGCTGTCCTCTAAATCAAACGGTTTATTTAAAAATTCATTGATGGACTCATCATCAATTCCGGATTCAAATGAAATATCCGGTTTTCTTCCACTTACCAAATAAGGAGTTTCAAATTCATTGCTTATGTGGGTTTTTAGAATCGGATGTGTATCAATCATTGTATCCATCGCATCTAAAATCATATCTGAACTATATTCTTTAGATATCTGTATTGAAAATTGTATTTTGTATGCATTTATTTTATTTTGTGCTATAATATCCAGATATACATTTAATTGTGGTTCATTTAATGGACAACCGGATTCCAAAGAATAAATATCCAAATCATAAGAATCTTCGCCAATATTTTCAGCAATATTTTTTGCTGTTCTCAGACTTAAAACATCAGCTGCTGAAATGTTATATTCCTTTAGCAATAGTGTTAATTTTATTGCTGTTAATGAATCTCCACCCAATTTGGTGAAATCATCATAAACGCTGATTTTTTCTATATTGAATGTTTTTTCAAATGCTTCTACAATGTCTTTTTCGGTTTTTGTTGCCGGAGCAACATATTTTTCATGCAATCTGTCCGGATCAATTTCAGGCAGTGCTTTTTTATCTACTTTTCCGTTATTGTTTAATGGGATTTTGTCTAATTTTACAATAAATGAAGGAATCATGTATTCTGGTTTGGAATTTCCAATATGTTTTGTAATTATTTCGTCAAGATTATCCGTTTCTGTACTTGTAACGACATATGCAACCAGTTCATAATTTGATCCGCGTTTTATTGTTTGGACAGTCACGTCTTCAACATAATTGATTTCACGAATGACTGATTCGATTTCAGGTAGTTCTACACGATTTCCTCTGATTTTAACCTGTTTGTCACGACGTCCGACAATAGCTAGAGTTCCATCATTCAGTACTCTTACCATATCTCCGCTACGGTATAGTACGCTATAATCTTTATTTTCATCAAATGGGTTGTCTAGGAATGCTTCATTATTTTCTTTTTCGCGATTTAAATAACCGTCAGCAATCTGATAACCGGCTAAATAAAGTTCACCAACTGCACCTACAGGGACACGTCTTCTTTCATTGTCTAAAACGTAGGCTTTAATGTTGTATAACAGATGGCCGATGGAAGAATAGTCAATTTTATCCTGTTCTTTAATGGCAGTTACAGATACACAGGCTTCAGTTGGACCATATGAATCAACAAGCATATAATCTATAGAATAATCAATTTCTCCTAATTTTTCTCCTCCGGTAACTAAAATTTTCAGTGAAGAACTTTCAAATTCATCAATAAACAGTTTGGCTACCTGTGTTGGAAGGTGGGCATGAGTAATGTTGTTATTAATGAAATGATTATTTAATTTATTCATATCTAACCTGATTTCTTCAGGAATTATATTTAAACAGGCTCCAACGAATAGAGAAACGAAAATACTTTTTATTGCACCGACGTCAAAACCAATAGATGCATATAATGCAAATGTATCTTCTGAGGTCATGTTTGACTTGTCTGTATAGTATTCAATATAATTTACAATTGATTTTCTTGTGATTTTTACTCCTTTTGGAATGCCTGTAGTACCACTGGTGTACAATATGCATGCTAAATCTCCATAAATTACAGGTAAGTGTGTTAAACAATCTTCAGCATCATTTATAATCTC
>NZ_JAZRJY010000034.1:0-24406 GCF_045646045.1 Methanobrevibacter sp.
TATAGCATTAACTGGATGGCACTACGGGCATTACCTACTAGGCATGTTTCATATGTTTCAAGGATTTAGAAATTTTCAGACAGAACATATAAAATAATTCCGATACTTATCGATTTTGCCTCTTAAAACTCTTTAATTTATATGAAGAACCCCTATAAAAATACGAACATTTCGTTTAAACAAAGTTAATTCTCAAAACTTTCATTTGGTGAGCTGCTGACATTAACGCCAGAGATATTGAAAATCAAACTTGATTCAACTCATATAGCAGGGTTTTTCAAAGCAATTTTCAAATCTCAAATGGCTGATGTTAATGTCAAAATCAACTGTTAAATGAAAAGAAAAAATAGCTATTAATTATATATAACTTGAAACTTAAAATATTAATTAAGTATTATTTGGAGAGGTTAAAATTATGAAAGGCGATGTATATTATGGAAAAGGTATTCGTGAACTGGAAGACCAATACCCTGAATTATATGAATTGGTTTCCGATTTAAATGAAACTGTATGGGATGGTAAAATCCTTGATTACAAAACTCAAAAGTTAATAGCTATTGGAATTACTGCTTCTCGTGCAGACCCAAGAGCTACAAAAAAACAAATTAAAAGTGCAATTGAAGTGTTAGGTATCAGTAAAGATGAAATTGTTGATGTTTTAAGAGTTGTTTTATTAACATCCGGTATGCCTGCATTTTCAAAATCTTTGCAAATCTTAAACAGTGTTTTAGAAACTATGGATTAAACTTCAAATATATTTTGAAGTTTTTTTTTTACTATTTTTTTTCAGATTAGATTTATCGATTGCAATATTACTATAATATGATATAATATAAATAGAATCATTCCCACATTTAAAAGTACGGTTTGTGCTGGTTTTTCTAGATATATTTCCCTTAAAGAATCGTCAAGTTTTATATTTTTATAATTTTTAAATATTGTATATAATCCTATGGACCAGAATATGATTAATGATATTATATATAATGCTACTATTGCAATATCTCCTGCATTTGCCATGCTTATTTGGTTATTTATGTTATGAATTGCTGAATTGAAAAATGTGCTGAATACAGATCCGTAAAAATTAACAATAAGGTGGCATATTATAGTATAGATTATTTTTCCAGTTTTGATATAAATATATGCGAAGAATCCTCCAAGAAGGAATGCATAGAAAAATTGGCTTAAATTTCCATGGAATAGTGCGAATAATAATGCTGATAGAAGTATGGATAATTTTGCACCATATTTGATTGTTCTGTCAATTAATAATTTTCTAAAAAAGATTTCTTCAAAAATTGGTGCAAGTATAGTTATTACTAATAGATTAATATAAATGCTTGAATTTTCAATCAACTGTTCTATAGGGTTTACTATGTTATCTGTAACGGTATTTCCTAAAATTGTTGTTATTATTATTCCGATTATGCTTCCTATCCACATCAGCACCATTGAAATAGCTATGTAGGTTATAAATCTTTTAATTCCGACTCCTTCTTCAGGTATTGTGGTGGAGTCTATTTTTCCCATTAGATAAACAAAAATAGGCAAAATGAGGATATAGTTGGTTAGAGCCCCCAGAATTGTTTGCACATTAATGTTTTTTATTAAATTAACGTCGATTAATGCTACGATATTTACTATTATTATTTGAAATATTAGTGGAATTAATGCAAGAAGTAAATAATTCAACCCTATTCTTGAAAATACTTTTTTATGTTCATTCAAGTTTCATCACCATCAATACATAATGTAAATAATATTTAACTTTATTTGATTTATACTTTTGCCTTTCAGATATATTTTAGTTTTTAGGAATGACTAAAATTTTCTTATTGTATTTTGATTTAAATTTAGTTTCACCTAATAATTATTCTTTGTTTTACCTAAAAATAACTTTTCTACAATACTTTTATATAATTTGATATTTAATACAATATTGTGGCAATATATGTTAAAAATACTCAAAGTTTTTTTGGAGAAATGTTTTTTAGGTTTACCTAAAATTTATATAATATTGCCGGCAAATATATGTATGTTATTGGATTTTTTCTAGGGGTCCAATGATTATGAAAAAATTATTATGGAGAGAGTAAAATGGATAAAGGAAATGAATATATTGACAAAGTAATGAAACATAAACACGCATTAATTTTTGCTGGTGGAATAGCAACTGCAATTATTGGTAAAAAATTATTGGAATCAAAAACCGTAAAAGAAACATGTACTAGAGGTATGGCTACTGTTTTATCAGCTAAAAAAGATGCAGAAGAATGTTTCCAAGACATGAAAGAAGATGCTGAAGAAATGGTCATTGATGCAAACGCTGATGTAAAAAAAGAAATCTACATTGAAGACGAAGACGACGAAGACGACGAATAGATTGTTTCGGTAGTGTATAAATGAAATATCAAGTAATGTACGATAAAGGAACTCGTTTAAGAGTTCGATCAGGCCAATGGGCTTTCACTAAAGAAGAAGGCTATGGTCTTGCTTCATTACTTTTAGAAAATGATTTTATTCATGAAGTTTACACGTCCCATAGAAATGGAAGTATTTTAATATATTATGATGATGTTGAAAATAAAAATAAAATTTTCAAAATTCTAAATTCAATTACGCTGGATGATTTGTTTGAAGCAGAACCTACACAGCTTCAAGTCTCAAAAGAAATTACTGATGATTTCTTATTGAAATTGGCTAAGATGTTTGGACGTAGGATATTCGGTAGGATATTTTATCCGGCTCCACTTAAAGTATTTTTAACTTTCATGCATGCTTCAAAATTCCTTTGGGAAGGATTTGACAGTTTAACCAGTTTTAGAGTAGATGTTGCACTTCTTGATGGTGCAGCGGTTGCCGGTGCTTTATGGATGGGAGACTATGGACCTGCAACTTCAATGATGTTCCTGTTGTCAATATCTGAAGCATTAGAAGATTATACAGTACAAAAAGCAAAAAGTACATTAAAAGACAGTTTAGCTTTAAATATTGATACTGTATGGCTGGTTGAAGATGACGGTACCGAAAGACAATGTCCTGCTATAGATGTCCAAAAAGGAGATAAAGTTAAAATCCATATGGGAGATGTAATTCCTGTAGATGGTAAAGTTGTTGACGGAGATGGAATGGTTAATGAGGCTTCAATGACTGGAGAACCATTGGCTGTCCATAAAAGGCCTGGCAAAACAGTTCATGCAGGAACAGTAATAGAAGAAGGAAATATTATTGTTGAAGTATATTCAATTAATAAGGAAACAAGATTAAATAAGATTGTTGACTTGATTGAAAACTCTGAAGAACTGAAAGCAGATGCTCAAAGCCAAGCTGAAAGATTGGCAGATTCAATTGTGCCGTATAGTTTCCTTGCAACTGCAGTAACTTACCTGCTTACCGGAAATGCTACAAGAGCATTATCTGTATTGATGGTTGACTTCTCATGTGCAATTAAGCTTACAACCCCATTATCCATTATATCTGCAATGCGCGAAGCATCTGACAATCGTATGATGGTAAAAGGTGGAAAATTCCTTGAAAAGTATGCTACTGCTGATACGATTGTATTTGATAAAACTGGAACCTTGACTAATGCTTCTCCAAAAGTTGTTCATGTTTTCCCAATGACCAAAAGATACACCAGGGAAGACATTTTAAGAATGGCTGCATGTATTGAAGAGCACTTTGCACATAGTATTGCAACAGCTATTGTAAAGCATGCTGAAGAAGAAGGAATTAAGCATGAAGAGGATCACAGTGAAGTTGAATACATCGTAGCTCACGGTATTGCAACTACTTACGATGATAAGCGTGTTGTAATAGGTAGCAGACACTTTCTGTTTGATGATGAGGGCATTAGAATAAATAAAACTCAAGAAAAGAAAATCAAAAAAGAAGTTCAGGAACATTCTGTTGTTTATATGGCAATTGATGGTAAACTTGAAGGTCTCATCTGTATTGATGATCCTGTACGTGATGAAGCAAAATACGTCATAGAAGAACTAAAAGAATTAGGTATTGAAAATGTAATCATGCTTACCGGAGACAGTGAAAGTGCTGCAAAATCCAGTGCTAAAACTTTAGGCATTACTCAATACCGTTCACAAGTACTACCTGAAGATAAATCTAGAATAGTTGAAGAATTAAAAGCCGAAGGCAAGACAGTTATCATGGTTGGTGATGGTATAAATGATTCACCGGCTCTTGCAGCTGCAGATGTATCAGTATCTATGAAGCATTCCTCTGATATTGCACGTGAAGTAGCAGATATTTCACTTTTATCAGATGATTTGCATGATCTTGTTACATTAAGAAAGTTAAGTACTGGTATGTTTGATAAAATTAATACTAATTATCGAAGAATTGTTGCTGTAAATGGTACTTTACTTGTTTTAGGTGCTTTAGGCATTATTACACCAACTACATCTTCATTTGTGCATAATTTATCAACTATGTTGTTTGGTGCATTAAGTACTAAATCTGTTCTTGGTGATGATTATAATAATGAAATTGAAGTTAAAGCTATTGAAGTAGCTGATGCTGAATAAGTGTAGAATTTTTATTCTACATTTTTTTCTATTTTTTTCAATGTTGTTAAGCTATGATTTTTAGATTTTTTTTTAAAGCTGTTTTGAAGTTTTATTTGTATTTTTCATTATAATATTTGTTTTTATCTCTTTTTTTCGTTTGTTGATTCTTGTTTTTTAATTTATTGAAGAAATTAAAATAAAATAGAGAAAAATAAAGAATATATAAAATAAGAAAAAATCTTAATTTGACAAATTATGATATATTTAAATATTATTAAAACAAAATTATCATTAACACTAAAATTGTGTTTTTTTGTTTAAAATAAATTACTAAAAGGTGAAAATATGGGGTTAGGTGATATTTTATCAAAGTCATTATCTTTTTCATTTTCTGATTTAACTAAATATTTGATGGTAGGTATTGGTATAATTATTTGTGATTTGGATGCTAGTTTAGGTGAAGTATTTGGACAAGACTCATTTATAGTTATCATTGCATTCATAATTGCAGTATTATTTTCATTTGTTATGGCTGGCTATTCAGTCAATGTAACTAAAAAAGGAATTGAAAATTCAAAAGGAATCCCAAGTTATGATTTGAAAAATAATTTTATAGATGGTCTTAAACTGTTTGTTGTATTTTTATTTTACTTCATTATTCCAATTATTATAACTCTTGTTCTCCTAGTCGTATTTGATGCATTTGGAGAAGGATTTGGTCATATTACTGCAGCTTTAGGAATTTGGGCACTTGTTGCAATAATTATATTTATTATATTTGGAATACTTGGAGTAGCTGCTCAAGCAAGATATGCAATATCCCGCAGTATCGGTTATGCAATAAGTATTGGTGATGTAGTTGGGGATGTAAAAAGAATTGGAATATTAAAAATTATCTTATTCTTAATAGTCGAATTCATTCTTTTGATTGTTTATTCCTTAATTTTGGAAGTAGTACCAGTTGTTCCAGTTATTGGTACCATGGTAACTGATGTCATTCTTGGCGGATTCCTTGTATTATTCATCAATTATGGTGTAGGTTTACTATATTCAGAATAGATAACATTTCTATTCTTATTTTTTTATTTTTAATTTTTTCATTAGTTATCCAAAAAAGACTTAGCATATACAAAAATAAAAATACCAACAAACGAAAAAGATATAAATATAAATATTATCATAAATCTACATTCAAAACTGCTTTTATATAAATCTAAAAATCATAGCTTACTGTATTGATTTTTTTCTTAAAGTTTTAATATAATAAAATTCAAATTATCTTAATGTATAAAATTTTAATATAAGTGATGTAATGAATAAAAGAAAAATTTTACCGTTTATTTTACCAGTTGCAATAATTATTTTTTGGTATGTCATAACGGGAGGTCTTCATTTAGTGGAGTCATATGTATTGCCAAGTCCTGTTGATGTATTATATTCTGCAATTAATATTTTACAATCTGGAAAACTAGTTCAAAATACTATTGACACTTTATTCAAAGTATTTTCTGGTTTGATATTGGCATCTGTTGTTGCTATACCATTGGGAATTCTTATGGGATGGTATCATACTTTAGAGGATTTATGTTCCTTTGTTATTAGTATTTTAAGACCAATCCCTCCTGTAGCATGGATTCCATTTTCAATATTGTGGTTTGGAATTGGAACCGTTCCTGCAGTATTTATTATCTTCATGGGTTGTGTCTTCCCGATTTTAGTATATACTCTTGACGGTGTAAAAAGAACTGATAAAGTATTGATTGAATCTGCACAGACATTGGGTGCAAATGACTGGAATGTTCTCAAAAGAGTAATATTGCCGTCTGCTGTACCATATATTGTTTCTGGGCTTAAAGTAGGTGTTGGAATTGCATTGATGTGTACAATTTCAGCAGAAATGATTGGTTCAAGTAGTGGTTTAGGATATATGATTTTAACAGCTACAAACCTATTTGATACAGGTACTACTGTTGTAGGTATGTTGGTTATTGGATTAATAGGATTAGTTCTTGATTACGTTTTTGGACTTGCACAAAAAAGGATTTTCTGGTAGGTGTTTTGAATGTCAATTGAAATTAAAAATATTAACAAATCCTTTGATGGGAGAGGAAAAAGCTTATCTGTTTTGGAAAATATCAACCTAGAAATAAATGATGGTGAGTTGATTTGTTTGCTCGGTCCGTCAGGCTGTGGTAAAACTACTCTTCTTCGTTTAATTGCAGGTCTTGATCAACCTACTTCCGGTGAGATTGTAGCCAATGGAGAATTAGTTGAAAAGCCATCTGGAGACAGGGCAGTTATTTTTCAGCAATATTCCTTGTTCCCTTGGCTGACTGTTCTTCAAAATGTGACTTTTGGTCTTGAGATTTCCGGCGGTTCCAAAGAGGAAAATATTCAGGCAGCTGAAAGATATCTTAAAAGTGTTGGTTTACTTGACTTTAAAGATAGCTATCCGCATGAACTTTCAGGGGGTATGAAACAGAGGGTTGCAATTATTAGATCCTTGCTTAATCATTCACCTATCTTGCTCATGGATGAACCTTTTTCTGCATTGGATATGCAAAATAGACACAAGCTTCAGGAACAGCTGATAGGGGTTTGGCAAAGATTTGAAAATACTATTGTTTTTGTAACTCACGATGTTGATGAAGCGGTTTATCTTGCAGATAAAATTGTCCTTCTTGATAAAGATCCGGGAAAAATTGCTGAAATTATTTCTGTAGATTTGAAAAGGCCAAGAAAAAGAGATTCACTTGAATTTCTGAAAATTCAGGAATCCATTGTTGATAAACTGGATATGGAAGAATAGCTTTATGCTATTTTTTTTAACTTTTTTTTTTAAATAATTATTTTTAAAGTTTAGCTATTAATGTTCCGTAATTACCATTTTTAATAGCTTCATAAACATAATCGAATGATTTTAAGCATGAATTAATCAAATCATTTCCATTTTCTAAATTGGCCACAATTGCTGATGATAAATTACATCCTGTCCCGTGGAGATTATCACTTTCAATCAATTCCTGCTTTTCAATTGTGATTTTACCATTAATTCTCATTGTATTAATTCCATCCAGATGTCCTCCGGTTATTAAAGAATTACATGGAATTTTTTCTGTTGCTTTTATAGCATCTTCTTTGGTATTGATTTTTAAATTGGTTAATTTTTCAGCTTCTTCAATATTTGGTGTGGTTAAAATGGATTTTGGAAGCAGATATCTGTTTAATGCATTCGCCAAATCACTTTTGGTTAAATCTCCTCCAGAGGTTGCAACCATTACCGGATCAACTACTGCCTTTAAATCGTATTCAGTTATTTTTTTTGAAACCAGTTTAATTATTTCAGGTGAGTAGAGCATGCCTGTTTTAATGTATGTAATGTCATATGCATCTAGGACTGCATCAATCTGTTCTGCAATATAATCCTTATCAACTGGACTTAGAGAAAATACTTTATGTGGATTCTGTGCTGTTAAGGCGGTTACAACTCCACAGCCATAAACTCCATGTGCCTGAAAGGTCTTTAAATCAGCAAAAACTCCTGCTCCTGCTGACGGGTCAACACCTGCAATTGACATTACAACCATGGTTCAGCCTCTTGTAACTTTTAAACGTTCGTTTCCACGGTACGGTTCAACATTAACTTTCAGTTCTTTTAGATATTTTCTGGTATGGGTTTTTTCACCATGAATCATTATTTCTCCCAAATCCTGGGCAGTATTGACATCTAATGCCATGAAAAATGAATCATGTACCTGAGGATTTAGTTTTTTTCTCTCAGCTGCCTGCACATGTTCCTTATAGCTGAAACCTTCAAATCTTGTTCGTATTGACATAGGCTTCATAATTATCATGTTTGTTCCACCGCCTTTTGATGGAACTATAATAAAATCAAGACTTTTTGATGCATCAATCAGCATTTGAACATTGGTTTTTCCAATTAATGGAACATCTGAAGGAACAATAATGATTTTTTTTGCTTTTCCTTTACAATATTTCATTGCCTGAACTAAAGCTTTGTTTAAATTGGAATTTTCATCTTCCAGAATAGTATCTAAGTTTAACTTTTCAGCGTAACTCAATACCTCTTCATCTCTGCTTATGATGAATATTTTATCTACATATCTCTTTAATGTGTCAGTAACATCATGTAGCATCGCCTTTAATAATTCTTCTCTTTCTTCTTCTGTTAAAAAAGGAGAAAGTCGTGTTTTAGCATTTTTAAACTTGCTAACAGGTATTATTGCATAAATGTTATCCATTTTAATCACTAGTATGTTTTAGCTATTAATGCAACATATTTTGCATCGTTTCCGCTGGCTACGCATTTTGCACCTTCTTCAGCATCTTTGTAAATACCCAAGACATCGTAGCCAGTTTCTTCTTCAATCTGTTTTCCGCATTCTTCATCGCCGCACCAGTTAACTGCAGCAACCTTTCCTGCTTCAATGATATTGGAAATTTCATTAATGTCTTCGGTAAATTGGACATGTTCTGACTGGAAGTTCCATGCGCTTTCTTTTAGATTTTCATAGTATTTGTCAAGCAAATTTTTAACATTGTCTACTAAGTTATCATCTAATGTTAATTCGATTTTTTCTCCTTCATCACGTCTCATAGCTATTGTAATATTGTTTTCCAAGTCTCTTGGTCCAATCTCTAATTTTAAAGGAGTTCCTTTCAGTTCCCAATCATAGAACTTTTTGCCAGGTCTGATGTCTCTGTCATCAATGTTAACACGCAATCCTGCATTTTCAAGTGCAGTTTTGATTTCCATACATTTGGCCATTACTTCCTCTTTTCCTTTTTTGAATAGAATTGGAATTATTGTAATTTGGTTAGGTGAAACCAATGGTGGAAGGCGTAAACCTTTTTCATCACCATGAACTCCAATGATGGAAGCAACGATACGGTCTGATACTCCTGCACATGTCTGGTAGACATATTTGTGTTCACCGTCCTTATCTTCAAAGGTAATATCAAATGTTTTTGCAAAACTTTGACCTAAATTGTGGATGGTACCGATTTGCAAAGTTTTTCCATCAGGCATTATAATATCAAAAGCCATGGTGTAGTCTGCACCGGGGAAAGTATCCCATGGTGGTCTTTTGGAAATTAAATATGGGATTGCTAAACTATCTAAAAATTCTTTATAAATTTCAATAAAGTCTTCAATTTGCTGTGCACATTCTTCTTTTGTTGCATGGGCAGTATGTGCTTCTTTAAATGTGGTTATTTCACGGACACGAATTAAAGGTCTTGTGTGTTTTGTTTCGTATCTGAATGTGTTAACTACTTGATAATATTTGATTGGCAAATCAATGTGTGATCTAATCCATAATGAATACATCGGATAAATTGCAGTTTCACTGGTAGGTCTTAAGGCCAATTTTTCATTCAAATCATTTACACCGCCTTTTGTAACCCAGTACACTTCTTCTTCAAATCCTTTAATATGTTCTCCTTCTTTAGCCAATTCTCCTTCAGGAACAAGTAATGGGAATAATACTTCGTCATGATCTTTATCAAGCAATTCTTTAATTATTTCAAGCATGTATTTTCTTATTTTGAATCCATAAGGCATCCAAATTGCCATTCCTTTAATAGGATATCTTGAATCTGTAATGTTTGCTTCTTCTAAAATGTCATGAAACCATTCACTAAAATTTTCCACCATATCACCTAATTTTTTTATAGTATTCAAATATTTGTTTTTAATATTATTTAAAATTAAAATGAAAAGTTATTTAAAATAATGAAATCATATATAAAAAATGTATAGTTATTTTTTTAGGAGATATTTATGAATCATAGGAAAATACAAATGCCTCGTGAAGTTTACATAGGTCCTGATGTTATTTATGAAACTGCAGAGATTTTTGAAAGCTTACACTTGTCAAAAAAGACTCTAATTATCACAGGACACCACACTTATAATGCAGGGGCCAGATATGTAATTGACAACCTTGAAGAAAATGATTATGAAGTTGATGTTAAAATTGTTGATGATGCTTCATTTAATAGTGTTGAGGAAGTAGAAGAACATATTGACTCCGATACTCTTGTTGTAGGTGTTGGTGGAGGAAAAGTAATTGATGTTGCAAAATATGCTTCATTTAATAAGGATGTTTATTTTGTTTCTATGCCAACTACAGCTTCACATGACGGTATTGTATCTCCTTTAGCTTCAATCAAAAATCCTAACAGATCTACATCCGTTCAGGCCAATGCACCAATAGCTCTTATTGGGGACAGTAACATCATTGCCGAATCTCCATTTAAATTATTATCTGCAGGATGTGCTGATTTAATATCAAACTTTACTGCAGTTAAGGACTGGGAATTGGCCCATAGATTAAAGCATGTTGAATATAGTGAATCAGCAGCATCACTTTCAATAATGTCTGCAAAGTTAATCACAAATAATATTCAAAACATTAAACCTGGCCTTGAGGAAAGTGCAAGGATTGTTATGAAATCATTATTCAGTAGCGGTACTGCAATCAGTATTGCAGGTTCAAGCAGACCTGCCAGCGGTTCTGAACACATGTTTTCCCATGCCCTTGATAAAATACTTGATAAACCAAAATTACACGGTCAGCAGTGTGGTGTTGGATCTATTTTGATGATGGCATTATATGGTGATGATTGGGAGTTCATAAGGGATTGCCTTAAGGCTGTTGAAGCACCAATTAATGCTAAGGAATTAGGAATCAATGATGATGATGTAATTGAAGCATTACTTATGGCTCATAAAATAAGGCCTGAAAGATACACAATTTTAGGAGATAATGGATTTTCAAGAGAAGCAGCTTATGAATTAGCACAAAATACCGAGGTGATTTAATGATTACATTGATTGGTAAAGATTTAGCTCAAAAGGGTGTCGAATTTGTTTTTTTAGGTTCTGCTCCGGAATGTGAAGATTGCAGATTTAAATCTTCTTGTATCGGTAATCTGGAATTAAATAGGAAATATGTGATTACTGATGTTAAAGATAATGAGCAAAAATGTCCGATTCATTCTCAAAATCTTGTAATTCCGGTTGAAGTTGAAAGGGCTGAAATTGATGTTTTAACAACATCCAAAAATATTTTTGAAGGTTCAACTTTTACATATGATGCTCCTGAATGTGATGAAAATTGTGAATTCCATGATTTATGTTTCCCTGATGGATTAATGGATAAAGATAAATGTATTGTCCTTAAAAATCAAGGTAAACATAAAGGTGAGTGTAAAAAAGGATTCATACTTAATAAGCTTACATTGGGTTTTGTTATTTAATTTTTTGGTGTTAATTATGAAAAACGCTAGTAAAAATGATTCTAGTAAAAAAAATGCAGGATATAAGGCTGCTGAATATGTTGAAGATGGAATGGTTTTAGGATTAGGAACTGGTTCTACAACTCATTATTTCATCGAAAAAGTTGGTATGAGGATGGCTGAAGAAGGAATTAATGTAAAAGGAATCCCAACTTCATTTCAATCATTATTACTTGCCAAAAAATGGAATATTCCAATTACCACCTTGGAAGAAAATGATATTGACTTGTCTGTAGATGGTGCAGATGAAGTTGATGGAAAATTTAATCTTATTAAAGGTGGTGGAGCAGCCCACACTAAAGAAAAAATAGTTGATTATGCAGCAAAAGAATTTATTGTCATAGTCGATGAATCTAAAGTGGTTGATGAATTGGGAACATTTCCAGTGCCAGTTGAAGTAATTCCTGATGCATCCCGTGTTGTAATTCAGGCTTTGGAAGATATGGGTGCTCAATGTGAAATCAGAATGGCCCAAAGAAAGGATGGTCCTGTAATAACAGATAATGGAAATTTTGTTATTGATGCTAAATTTGATGAAATAGCTAGTCCTCAACATTTGGAAATAGATTTAAACTCTATTCCGGGAGTTGTTGAAAATGGAATATTTTCACAAATGGTTGATCGCGTTATTGTTGGAACATCTGAAGGTACAAAAGAATTATAAGGTGTTTTAATGCCTATTCCTGGTTTGGATGAATATACAATACGTAGTTATATAAATAAGATTGCATTGTTGTTTGGAATAGTACTTATTATCTATGCAGTCTTATGGATATTGGCTGAGCTAAAAATAATTCCTACGATTTTCTTTGCAATATTTCCTCAGATAGTGTTATTATTGATTGGAATATTCATTGTCTATATGGCTTGGTCTAAAAGAAAAATGTATTAACTATTTTTTTTAATTTCTTCTTTTAATTCATCGATATCTCTGCCGTCATATTTTTCTAGAAACTTTAAGCAGATTTCATTCCCGTCCAAATTGGAATTTTGCCAAAAATACTCTTCAAATTTTGTATAATCCACTATACCCATATCATATTTTTCATAGTAATGCAATGGATGGTTATTTAGGAAATCTATTCCATCTGCGGTAATGGTTTCATTTTCAATATAATTATTTTCATTTAAAAATTTCTTCAATGTCTTGAAACTGATATTGAAGTTGCTTTCAGTCATGAAAACTGCATATTCAAAGTTAATTTTTTCGTTAATCATCTTTAAAAACTTGTATGCAATGTATCTAATATCTTCATCAGACTCAATTTCATTATTGAACTGATTAATGGATTCGATTAATGTATCTTCAACATCATTTGGATTATATGCTAAGTTTATTCCGCAGTAATGGCAGTATTTGTCATGGCTGTCAACAGGCATTTCACAATAAGGACATTTTTCATCGTGTGTTACCAGACTAGGCTCTTCGGGAATGTTGAACAGATATGCTAATCTGATTAATAATGATTCATTTGTTATCATTCCGGCTTCATATTCCTCTTTTATCTGTTCCTTTATTTGCAATGCTCTGGAATAAGTAACATGAGCATCATCAATTAACGTTTCGATATATGGAGAAAATTCATCATCACTTCCAATGACTTCCTCTAAATCATATTCTTTTAATGGGAGTTTTTCTTCCAGTTCCACCAGTATTTTGAGAATTTCTTCATCTTTTTGGATAAATAGATCTTTAATCTCTTTAAAATAACTTGCATTGATTTTGGATCTCTTTTCTAAACAGTCATATCTGATGATGTCATCATTCAATGAAAAACTGTAAGCTATTAAACATTTATTAATGTCAAGTATGTGGATTGGAGCGCAGATGTTTAAATCGTAAAAATGGGTTGATAGCTCTTCTTCATTTTTTATTTCCTTGTTGGCTATGACATGCTCTCCTGGCACTATTAATTCAATAGCGCATGCAACAATGTTGTCATTAATCTTTTTTGCATAGCCATATTTGATTAATATTTCTATTATAAGTCGTGTCGGTTCCATAATGCTTGGCTTATTATGTTCAGTCATTGTTTTTTCCAGCTCTTCTTTAAATAACTTATTTCCTCTGAATTTCGGTAAAATGTAGATGTTATTTAAAGCCGCTGTCATAAATTCTCTTGAAAAGTCATAAGAGCAGAAACCAACTACTTTATTGTCAAACACTAATTCTTTAAATAGGTTGCATTCTTCACTTTTTAAAATAAAATTTTCTTTTTTAATGGAATCAATTATATAGGGATAATTTTCATTTAATAATCTGATTATGTCGATGGTGTCTTCAGTTAAATAAACTTTCTGAGTATTATTCTCTCTTGTCAGATAGTTGGTTTTTTCCATATAATCACTTAATCTTATATTTGTACCAAGTATATTTAAATTATGTGGTTTATTATTTAGTTTAAACTAAAAATTAGCTTTAAATTTAGTTATTCCTAATTATTTGGTATTTTTGATATTTTAAAAATAAAAAAGAAGTAAATGAAGAATCATTTACTTATGCTGTAATTTTTATTGTGTTGGAAATGGCTGCTTGGTCATATATTGAAGTGATAATATATTCTCCAGAAATTAAGTTAATGTTTAAACTAGCTATTCCTTCACTATCGGTGGTTCTGTTATAGAATACTCCATTGATGTTGAATGTAACATTCTGCTTTGCAAATGCGTTTCCTTGACCGTCAACTAATTTGGCTTTAAATTTGGTTCCGTCCTGATATTTCATTGTAATATCGTCGGCAGTTAAAATTGGTTTAACTGTAATGTTATTGGAGATACTGCATCCACCATACATAGCAGTAATTATGTAATCTCCTGGTTGAAGATTAATGTTTAATTTAACATGTCCTGATTCATTTGTTTTTCTTTCATACATTACACCATTAATGTTAAATACAACAGTTTCGTTTGCACCAACAGGATTACCTTCATCATCTAATATTTTTACTATATATTGTGAATCGTTTCTGAAATATTTTACCAAATCTTTATTTTCAATTATTTTTGAAAGAACATTAATAGTATTTGCTTTAGATTCATTATTAACTGGGTTTATTGCAGTAATAATGTAAGTTCCAGGATTTAAATTAATGTTCAATCTTGCAGTACCATTTTCATTAACTTTACGTTGATACATTACACCATTAATGTTAAATTTTACATCAGTTCCATTAGCTAATGGATTTCCTTGACCGTCAACAAATGTGGCATAGTATTGGGTGGCGTTTTTGTATATTTTTGTAATGTCTTTTCCATCAATTGTGCTTAAAATGGTTATTTTAGAATCAACTTGTGCAGGGTCATATTTCTCATTGCCTTCGTAATATACTGTCACATCATATTCACCAGGATTTAAGTTAATATTCATGTTAATAATACCCTTATCATCAGTTGTACGTGTGTTATTCACACCATTGAGGTTGATGATGACTGTTTCATTAGCCAATCCTGTTCCATTGGATGTTAATGAAATCTGGAATTTGGTACCATTTTTGTAATACATTTCTATTTCAGGAGCTACTAATTCAACTGCATTAGGACTATCAACAGTAATCATCGCTTGTTCAGTTTTTTTACCTAATATGTTATTTCCTTTGAAAGTTACTTTAATTTGATATTCACCATTAGGTAATATTAGGGAAATTGTAGCAATTCCTGATGAATTAGTTATGGCAGAATATGTTTTTCCATTAATTTCAAATACTAAAGTTTCATTATCTATTTCAGTTCCGTTTATATCTTTTAATGTAGCTGTATAATCAAATTTAGTACAATTGCTCATTAAATCCTCTGCAATTATTGTTGCAGGAGAGACATAGGAAGGACCATCGCTTCCACCATCGCTGTATGTTCCTTGTACGTCATCTACACTTTGATATTTTGAGTCGGCAAATGCAATATATGTCACGAATGTTGGTGGGAATGGTAAAAAGTCTAAATTGTATGTATTAGGGCCAACTGTAACATTGTAATATCCTCCACCAAGCAATAGTGCAATTCTACTTCCAATCATGGAGTTATTAAATATATATTCATTTCCTGAACCATATGCGGTAATTGATGCAATTTTTGCATTTAAAATGGTGTTGTTGTAGACCATGTGTCCTTTTGAGTGCATAAGATAAATTCCTTCTTTAGCACCATTAATTGTATTGTTGAATACAATAACATTAGGACCGGTTCCATGTCTTACATCTATACCGTGGTTAACTACATTAGTAATGGTGTTGTTTGCAATAATGTCTCTAGGTGATCCGAAGTTGATCATACCGTTGGTATATTGATTATGGATATTATTATTTGTAATAATGGAATCTCCAGAATATTGCATGAAAATACCGAAAGATGCACCATCTATGTCACATCCGGTAATAGTTAAGTTTTTACTTGCATCTGCATAAATTCCTGCGGTTTTATATTCTTCAGTAGTCGGCATTACTTTTGTAGGGTTGTATCCCGGATATTTGCTAATGATATTCAAATCTGATATTACAGCAT
The DNA here is from genome assembly GCF_045646045.1 of Methanobrevibacter sp. GTDB lineage: Archaea > Methanobacteriota > Methanobacteria > Methanobacteriales > Methanobacteriaceae > Methanocatella. The sequence continues at coordinate 16,350 of NZ_JAZRJY010000034.1, forward strand.
TGGTGTTATTTAATGAATATATTACTGCATAGTAAGCTACTGCATATCCTCCATCACTGCTTTGTTTTCTTACTTTTTCTGATACATCACTACTGTTAAGTCTGTCATATCCAATTAATGTTGCATTATTACCAATAATCTTAATGTTTTTATCAGTATAAATACAAATGTCGTTATATATTGCATTTTCAGCAAAGTTTAAAGTATCTCCATCGTTCATTGAATCAATGATATTTTGGATTTCGGTTGAACTTGCATCACTTGGAACATCATAGGTAGTTCCAGTTGGAGTTAAAATGCTATCATAATCAATTGTGATTTCTTTTGGAGTTGGAATATCAGTTTCATTTGAATATGTAGGTTCATATGAACTTGGATCGCTGTAAACTCCAATATCATTAGTTGCACTTTGATAATCGGATTGTGCAGTTGCAACATAATATACAAATGTTGGTGGGAATGGTAAATTATCTAATTGGAAAGTATTTTCTCCAATAGTGATATTTTGGTATCCTCCACCTAATAATACACCAATTCTTGATTTACGCATTGTATTGTCATATATGTTAATTTCTGATGAACCATAACAAGTAATTGAACTTATGGTACAGTTTATTAAGGTATTTTGTGTAGCAGTATGGCCTTTGGAGTGCATAAGATAAATACCCTCTTTTGAGCCAATAACTGTGTTGTTGATTACCTGAACATTTGGTCCTGTACCATGTCTTACATCAATACCGTGATTTTTAGCATTGATTACAGTATTGTTGGTAATTAAAGTTCTTGCAGATCCAAAGTTTAATAATCCTGTTGTCTTTTGATTTTTAATTATATTGTTTGAAATAGTTCCATCAGGTGAAGTAGTCATATAAATACCCCATGATGAACCATCAATTGTATTTTTTTCAAGTTTTAATCCGGATACCTGACTAATGTATAAAGCTGCATTGGAGTAAATTGATGAATCAATTCCGACTATTGTCAATCCGTTCATGGATAGATTAGTTGTATTTAATAAATATAGAGTTGCAAAGTTTGTTATTGCATATCCTCCATCAGCTGTAGTATCTCTAACTTTTGTAGGAATGTTGGTGTTATTTTCTCCAGGTGAATCATATCCTATTAAAGTTGCGCCGTTTCCGTTTATTGTAATGCTTTTATCTATATAAATACTAATGTCTGTGTATGTTCCCTGTTCAAAATTCAGGGTATCCCCATCAGACATGCTGTCTATAATGTTTTGTATTTCAGTACTGTTTGAACCAGCACTTATTGTTTGGGATGAAGTTTGAATATCGTCACTTTCACTTATGGCAATAACATCATTTTGTGAAATGTCTTCAGCAAATGCCATATTTGAGCCGATAAGGACAATAAAAACTAAAAAAATCCCAGTTAATAGTAATTTTCTGTAGTTCATTTTTTCTCCCTCGATTTGTAAGTTATTAAATGTAGATGATAATATCATCGATATACATTTAATGTAATATTGTATATTGAATTTGATTTATATAAATTTTCATAACTATGTTATATTTACTGCTTTTTCAAAAATTAGCTCTTTAAATTCTTTTTTTAAATATTTTTTTTCAAAAGTTTTATATTGCATAACGATAAATAAATTTAAATATAAATCAGTTAAATTGTTATGATTTAAAATACACATCGAGAGTAGATTTTATATGGATATGAAAAAAGTTAATAAATTATTTAATTTATTTATAATATGTTTATTCGCTTTATGCTTTATTTCAGTTGTATCTGCTAGTGATGATTTTAGTAATGGAACAAGCTATATCGTAACTTCAGATTTATCTAATGATGAAATCCAGTCATTATTTGATAGTGCTAATGATGGGGATACATTTGAATTCAAATCAAAAAAATACGATAATATTTCTTTAATCATCGATAAACAACTAAAAATTGTATCTGATAAAAATAGTACAGTTAATGTAGGTTCTTCTGTCAGTCCAAAAGCTGAAAGTTTAGGAATAAGCAATACTTTCGGATTCTATTTTACTCAAAACAGTTCTGGTAGTATATTATCTGGATTTAATATAATAGCTACTGCTGCTGATTATGCTGTAATATTAGATAAATCTTCTAATACAATTGTTGCAAATAATACTATTTCTAAAGCAGATAACAATGTTTTAGTTAAAAATTCAAGTAATGTTCAAGTAAATTATAATTATATTCATGATGCAGCTAAAAACGGTCTTCAAGTTCGGGATATAAATAATATTTCGATTTTTAATAATATAATTGCATTTAATGGAAGATCAGGTATTGAAATTTCGAACATGCAAAATTCTTTAATAGAATGGAACGAAGTGTTTTTCAATGCATTCAATGGAATTTCAATGTATAACAAATCTTCTAAAAATCAAATTCTATTTAATCATATTTATGAAAATACAAATGGTATTTTTCTAAATGCACAATCTTATGGAGATAGGTTCCTATATAATACATTAGAGTATAATCGTATGGATCCCGATTCTGAATTAGGTGGTTTTGAGACAGGTAACGGTTTTTTATTTGGTGAGGATTTTGAATCTAGTAAAAAACAACTTCCTGATATTTCATATAATGCTTTAATGCATAACGAAAATTTTCAGGCTAAAAACAACCCTGCTAATGATGTATTTAAATTAGGATCAAATTATTTTGATTCAAATGATGATGAACATACTTTTATTTGCCCAATGCTTCTTGCAAAAATATTAAAAATGGATTTTACATCTATTTCCAACGGTATTGGTGTTCAAATTTACGAAGATGGCCAGCCTGTTAATGATTTTGCATTCTTTGATCAGAAAATTTATATTGATGGTAAGGAATATTCTGTTGAAATCAAAAACGGTAAAGGTTTTGTTGAATTAGATTCTAGTCAAGATCATGTTGTTGAGGTAAAGCATGGGGATAAAGTCCCTGATTATCGTAAAGTAAATGTAGAAAAATATACTCCATCTTCTGCTGATAATGGAGGTTCCTCTTCAGGCAGTTCTGGTACAGAAAAGGGTTCTGGCTCTAGTAGTGGTTCTTCTTCAGGTGCCGGTTCTGGTAGCGGTTCATCAAATTCAACAACAAGTTCCAATGATGGTGAAAGTGGAAAATCTTCAAGTAATGGAAATGCTAATTCTAATGTAAATAGTAGTTCAACTAGTGTTGTATCAAATAATCAGGGTAATGTAATTGCCAATTATGGTACCAATAGTTCAGATATTATATCTGAGTCCATTTCTCAAACCGGTGAGCAAGAACAAGCTCAAGGCCAAGAAAATGCTGCTGAATCAGGCAGCATTGAGTCTGGAGAATCAGCATCTCCTGGAGATTCACAAAAAGAAGGAAAAGCATATGAATTAGATTCTGTAAGTAAAAAATCTAATCCTTTGCAAGATACTTCAATAGTAATAGTTTTAGCTATGGTGTTCTTGGTAGCTATATTTATCTATGGTTACAGAAGCAAAAATGAGTTCGAATAAAATTTAAACTCTTTTTTTTATTTTTGAGGGTGACTCAAAATTATTTTTTTAAATAAAATTATTTTCTATATTTTTAATTGTTGTGCTTGTTTTCTTGGTGTATGAGTTCATTTTGTATTGTTTCATTGTATTTCGTTTTTTAGTATTATTCTATAATTCAAAAAAAAGAAAAAAGTAGGATTAAATTATTTAATCCTTGATTGTAATAGTATTTGAGATTCTTAAACCATCATACTCTGAAGTAATTATGTATTTACCTGCCATAAGATTGATATTTAGCTTTGCTATTCCTTCAGAGCTTGTGTATCTCGTATAAAATACTCCATTGATATTGAATGTTATGGCAGCATTGACTAATGGATTTCCTTGACCGTCTACAACACTTACATTGAATGTTGAGCCGTCCTTATAGGTCATTTCCAAATCTGTAGCATTCATTGTTGGTAATACAGTAATGTTGTATGACATCTGAAGGCCAGTCAATGGATCAACAGCAGTCAACACGTATTCGCCAGGATTCAGGTTTATATTTAACCTTGCAGTACCGTTTTCATTTGTTGTTCTGTTATAGAATACACCATTGATGTTCATGGTAATATTTGCATTAGGAACTGAATTACCAGCACCATCAATCAATCTGATGTTGAATTGTGAAGCATTTCTAAAGTATTTAACCAAATTTTCGGCAATCAATGTAGGTAGTACTTCAATGTTATTTTCAACAGTAGCATCATCATATGTTGTTTTTATGGTGTAATTGCCAGGATTTAAGTTAATGGCGATTTTGGCAAATCCGTTTTCATCACTTATTCTATCATATTTCTTACCATTAATTTCAAAAGTTACTGTTTCATTAGCTACACCAATATTTGCTTCGAATTTAGTGTCATTTTTATAGATTTTAACTAAATCTTGAGTGAAAATAGATAATGGTTTAGTATAGACTTTTAAAGATACGGTACAAGGTTCGAAATTAGTGGCTGTATCTTTCCATCCTTCTGATGTTTTAACAAAACTCATGTTATTTCTGTAATGTTGTCTGGAAAAAAATAACATAGGGGTAGTGTTTTTTGTCATGACTACAGTAAAATTATCTCCAGATTTAATTGGAATTTCATCAGTTAATTTAACTGTATGATAACCATAGTATGGTGCTGTTCCATTTTGCGTATGCTTTAATTCATCATTAACATAGATTTCAATAGTGTAATTTTCACTATCATTAAAGTATGTTCCAACAGCACTTATCAAATCATTATCATAAGAGGTATATGTATTTTTATAGCTTTCAAAAGAATCTAAAATATCTAAGTGTCCTCCTAAATCCGTTTGATAATTTTTTGTATATTTTTCAGTATTTTCAAATAAATAGCCAATTGCATATGTATAATTTACAAGACTTATGTCATAATAGGATATGTAATAATATCCGTGGTCACCACTCTCTTCACCCCAACTATTTTTTATAATGAATGCACCATCTCCAGGTGGGGTTTTTACGAAATTTTTTGCTGAATAATTATCATCCCATCCTACAAGGGCAACAGCATGGTTAGTTTCAGGTGTTTTAGTCTGATATGTTGCACTAGTATTTGGATTTAAAACATCAGGAGCAAGTGATGCACGATATCCTACGTTTACAGATCCGCATTTGAGTATTGCTTTTTTCAATGCATCATTATCTGTAGAGTTTTTACGTGAAGGTACAAATATTGCATCAAGAACATGTATATTGTTATCAGTCGTAATTACTGGAGAAAGTTTTCCAAGTTCATCATATTCATCGTATTCTTCTGGAAATACTCCAATCCAACTAATAAAGTATTCTAAAGCTTGTTCTCTTATTCCTCCTTCTATGGTATCCATTATACCATTTTCTGAATATTGCAACATACTGTTTTGCAAATTATTTTCTGAAAAGTCATATAATTTTCCTGTTGCTTTCAGGAGTGCAGATTCAAGTGCTCCACAAGCTCCAAAAGTCCAACAAGAACCCATTTGTCCCTGTCTTTTTATAGGACTTACCCATCCCCAATCACGAGAATCATAACGTGTTGGGAGATTATTCACATCAATTGTATTATTTATAGGATTAATTTCAAGTCCTAAACTTTCTACATAGGATACATAGTTAGTATCATTTAAATATAATGTATCATTATTTAAAGTTGAGTTTTTCAAATCTGATTCACTGAAAACAGAGTGTACTGCTTCATTATTCTCTTCAAAAATGATATTTTCTGCTGTTATTTTACTATCGTATGCATAAATTGCATTTTTGGAATTTTCAGTAAAAATAGAGTTTTTTATGTTAAGTGATGATTTATCTAAATAAATTCCTCCTCCATTAAATAAAAATTCTAAAACTAATTCATTCGTGTCAATTAATACATTATTCATATTTGATCTAACAAAAGATAGATATATTGCTCCTCCATCAAAAATTGCATGATTTTCTGTAAAATTTGAATTAGTTATGTTTAATATTCCGCCTAATTGTACAATTGCACCACCAAAATCACCTGTACAATTTGTAAATGAGGAATTTGTAATGTTGAGATATCCTTCATATCTATGTTTACCCATAGCATCATTAAATATCACACCACCATTTTTAGATGATGAGATATTTGAAAAAATACAATTTTCAAGATTTATATATAATGCATCTTTAAGTGCAATAGCTCCACTAGTCAGTTGGGCATGTAAATTTGAAAAAATAGAATTTTTAACTTTCATTTCTATTCCGCAACTGTAAATTGCTGTTGCATATTTTGAAGTAGAGTTGAGAAAACTACAATTGTTAATTGTAATAAATGAATGGCCTGATCCATAGATAAATGAAAAATTCATATTTTTTAAATTTAAAAAATTCGAATTTTCAATTATTGTGTTTGCACGACAATATACAGCACCATGGTGACCCGTATCGCCATTAAATTCACTGTTATTTATTTTAATATCATTACAATATATTGCACTTCCTTGTTCAGCAATGTTATTCATAAAACTAACATTATTACAGTATAATAACTTTTCAGATTTAATGGCGCCCCCGTCACTCGTTGAAAAAGCATTAATTAATTTAAGATTAAATATGGTGATATTTTCCCCTAAACAATTAAATATTCTAGCTTGACTAGCACCATCAATTGTATGACCGTTACCGTTAATATAAAAATTAGTTTTATTTATTGTTATTCCATTATTTAATTGATAATCAGTTGAATTATCATATATATAATTTTGAGTTATTTCAATACTATTATCAGCATTATTAATTTCTGTTTGAAGGCTTGTAAAGTTTCCTTCAGCATAGGATGCACTAACAGAAATAAATAGTACTAATACTATAAATAAAATTTTAAATTTTTTCATATATGCACCTCAATCATAATTATTTTCGTAACTTTATTAATAGATTTTGATTTTAATTTAAAAAACATATAAAATGATGATTAATTTGTTTAATATATGTTCTTGTTTTTTATACTTGTTTTTACATATAATTATCCAATGTCCTCTAAAAAAGTTATTTTAAATACAAATAAAAATTTTGAAATTATTGATATCACATCAAAAATCAATCAGGAAATTGATATTGAATCAGGAATCGCGAATATCTTTTCCAAGCATTCCACTTCAGCTATTGTTGTTAATGAAAATGAAAGCGGTCTTTTAGATGATTTAGAATTAATGTTAACTGATTTAGTTTCAGATAAATACTCTTGGAAGCATGATAGGATAGATAATAATGCCAAATCACATTTAAAATCATTTTTGCTCTCTTCCAGTGAAACCATACCAGTTTCTAATGGAAAACTTGATTTAGGAACCTGGCAGTCAGTATTTTTCATTGAACTTGATGGGCCTAGAAAAAACAGGACAGTTAACCTGAAATTTATCAGCGATTAAAATGAAAAAAGCATTGATTATTTTAATACTTGTTATATTAATTATTGTAATAGCAATACTTTTAAGCAATTTGCCATTTGATGTTATGTCTAACGGCAATGTTAGTTATGAACAGATGGATGTGCAGATGAGAAAATTGTGGTATTGAATATTTTTGGAATATAAAGTAAGATGGTAATGATTAAAAAAATTGTTGAGTGTGAAAATGTATTTCACAATCATTGATAAACTATTTTTTCATTTTTTCCATTTCTTTTTCAATCATTTTGTCTCTGTTGTCTTCAAGCCTTTCAGTGAAAACGAATGTTTTGAGGAAATGAAAAAATAAACCAATTCCCCAGAAAATTGTTATCCAATAAAACCACCATTCATTAGAATGAGATAGAAAATTACTAATTAGATTTATAATGAAAAGAATTGCATTAACACCAATAAAGCTGTATAAATGGCGATAAAAGCCAATTTTTTCGTCCACTCTTTTTTCCGCCCTTCTGTATAAATCATCTTCTGACATATTCGCACCATAAATTTTTTAGTTAAATCCATTTATATTTTAAAATTTCCGTTTATATATCGATTAATTAGATTTAATTTAATCTTATTTTGTTGATAATAATATAAATAGATATTCTTCAAAGTAATATTGATTAC
>NZ_JAZRJY010000035.1:0-17226 GCF_045646045.1 Methanobrevibacter sp.
AGTCCAAAGGAATTAATAATTGCTGACCAATTTTATCCTCTCTCAAAACCATAAAAAACACAACTAAAAAGTTAATTAACTCTAATAATAGATTGTACTTCCTAGTATAAATAATTAAAGGATAAAAATAAGTAAAAAAAAATTTAAACACAAAAATTATGAGTCAACCTCAAAAATAATAAAAAATCTGTCAATTAAATTGACAGAATATTTAGTAGATTTTTTTGATATCTTTTGGTTTGATGGTAATGTTTTGTCTTCTGTATTTTACTTTAATATTGTCCCCATTAATGGAGTATACTTTACTTGAGTAAGATTCTCCTTCATGGTTATAGATGATTTCATCACCTTTACGTAAAACTTCTTCGTTATTGTTAATAACAACTTTAAGACTGGATTTTTCAGGTATTTCTTTAATTGCAGGAATGCCTTCCTCTTTAACTGGGGCAGTTTCTTCAATTATGCTGTTGTTTTTAGCATTTTCAAATACTTTACGTGTATTTTCTTGTCTTAATTCTTCTTCAGGTGTTGGTTCTACGTAATCTACATGGGTTTCATTAATGATAGGTTCATATTCATCATAATATTCATTAGCTTCTTCAGTATATGAATTTACATTTCTGATGAATTGTTCATTCAAATCATCTGCTGCTTCTTCGGCTTCAGGTATTAATTTTTCACGAATGTCTTTTACGATACTTGAATTTTTAATTGTGTTTGTGAATTTGGCTAAGTCTTTTCTATAATCAAGATCACTTAACTGGCCGTTTTCATCTTCAAATAAATTGGATGAATCAATTGAAGCTCCGAATTCATAATCATCATCAGCACCGGATAATATGCTTACGCTGTCTTCTTCAACTTTTGTTGGAGTTTTTAATTGAGCTGTTTTAATTTCTTCACTTTCAGGTATAACATCGCTGATGCTTTCGGTTTTTTCCTCTTTAGGTTCTTCTTCTTTTTCTTCTTTAACATCTAAAGTTTCCTGAACTGTTGTTTCTTCTTCGGGTTCTGATTCTTTTTTAATGACAGCATCAGTTATTGAATTTGGTTCTGAAATGATAGGAATTTCCTCTTTTTCAGCTTCATTTTCACTTGTAGCAGTATTGATTGCTTCACTTATATCTTTTTGTGATGCGATTGATTGTGGAGCTAAGTCATCGCTTCCTGTTGATTTAATGGCATTAGCAATTTCATGCATTTTTTCAATGCTGCTTTTAATATCTGTAACATCTTTATTTTCGCTTACTTCTTCTATTTTTTCAGATTCCAAACCTTCTTTTTTCATTTTGATACTTTCTTTAATATCACTGTTATCTACAGTTTCTTTGTTTATGGTTTTGGATTCTTTTTCTCTTTCATCATCTTTTCTTTTGGATTCTTTAATCAATTCATCAATTGTAAATAAATCTTTAAGTTCATGTTTTTCTTCAGATTCCTTATTATTTTGATTCATAATATCTCTCTGGGTTTCGGTAATTGGTTCTTGGAACTTTTGAACATTATCATCATAGTTAATTAAAACTTGATTTTGTGAGGAATAACTAATATTTCTATTAGGTATTATCTCTTCTGTGGTTTCAGGGACAATATATGGATTAAATTCTTTGTCAGGTTCTGCTCCCTCTTTTCGAAGACTAATAACTGGTTCCTCTTCTTTTGAAAAATAGTTTGAAATCTGGTTAGTGCGTTCATTATCATTATTTTCAATTTCTTCTGTAACCATTTCCTGCAAGGGTGTTCTGGTTGTTATATCATTTATTTCGTATTCTTCTTCTTTTTTATCATTATAATAGATTTTTACTATTATAATGGCTATTATACCGATTATAGCTATTGCCGCCCACACTAATAATAATGTCTCATTCATTTCAAAAACTTCCTATTTTTCAATTTATTATATTATATTTATCTAAATTCTTTATTATAAAGTTTTATATTCTTTTTAAAAACTTTTTTCAATGAATTTATTTTGGTAAAATATTTTTATAATCGCTGTTTTTAATGAAATAAGTAATTTTATGGCTTTAATCATTTTTTTATAAAATATTTTTTTTAGTAATTCTTTGCATGTTATTTTCGATCGATTATTTCATTTCTTGCTTTTTTTCATGAAAAAATTGATTTAATTATTTTTTTAAAAAATTGTAATTTTATATAATATTTGGATTTTTAACTATTTATTTTATATATTTTAAAAATGATATTATTATTATACTAAATTAATGATTATTTTAGAGGTTAAATTATGGTTGTTAAAATTAATGAAAACTATCTTAAATTAAAAAGTAGTTATCTTTTTGTTGAAGTAGCAAGAAGAGAAGCTGAATTTGTCAAAGCAAATCCAGATGCAGATGTTATTAAAATGGGAATTGGGGACGTTACAAAACCTTTAGTTCCTGCTGTTATCGATGCATTTAAAAACGCTGTTGATGAATTGGGCAATGCAGATACATTTATGGGTTATGGTCCTGAACAGGGATATGACTTTTTAGCTGAAGCTATTATTGAAAATGATTACAAAGCATATGGTATAGACTTGGATGTTAGTGAAATTTTTATCAGTGATGGTGCTAAATGTGATACAGGTAACATTCAGGAAATATTCGGTCTTGATAATAAAATCGCTGTAACAGATCCTGTTTATACAGTATATGTCGATACTAATGTTATGGCTGGAAGAACTGGTGAAATGGGCGATGATGGTATGTATGAAGGTTTAGTGTACCTTAAATGTAATGCAGAAAACGGATTTGTTCCTGAATTACCATCTGAACCGGTAGATATTATTTATTTATGTTATCCTAATAATCCAACAGGTACTACTTTAAATAAAGATCAGTTAAAAGTATTTGTTGATTATGCAAAAGAAAATAATGCAATCATATTATTTGATTCCGCTTATGAAGCATTTATTAATGAAGATGATGTTCCTCACACTATTTATGAAATTGAAGGAGCACGTGAAGTAGCTATTGAATTTAAAAGTTTTTCAAAAACTGCAGGATTTACAGGAACCCGTTGTGCATACACAGTTGTTCCTAAGGAATTAGTAGCTTATGATTCAGATAATAATGCTGTTGAAGTAAATCCATTATGGAACAGAAGACAAACCACCAAATTTAATGGAGTTTCATATCCTGTTCAAAGAGCTGCACAGGCTACCTACTCTGAAGAAGGTAAAGCTCAAATTAAGGAAGTTATTGATTATTATATGGAAAATGCAAAAGTTATCAGACAAAGCTTAACAGATATTGGCCTTGAAGTCTATGGTGGAGTCAGTTCTCCTTACATTTGGGTAAAAACACCAAATAACATGGATTCCTGGGATTTCTTCGATATATTGTTAAATGAAGCAAATGTTATAGGAACTCCTGGTTCCGGATTTGGACCAAGTGGTGAAGGTTATTTAAGACTTACTGCATTCAATACATTAGAAAATACTAAAGAAGCAATGGACAGAATTTCAAAATTAGAATTTTAGGTGATCAGTCTTGAAAACAATAGAAGAGCCAGTTGTAATTCGTGAAGGAGATTCATTTAAAGTAGTTTTATCAAAATATGGTGCTCTAGCTTTGGATAAGCAGGAAAATTTATCTGAGTATATTGGTGATATTGAAGGCGATTTGGACTTGGAAAATGGTATTCTAAGTTTTGATGATATTAAATTGCCAATAGAAGTTATTGGATTTTATAGTGACGATTTAAAACAATGGTCATGGGCATGGGATAGTGAAGAGATTTTCGGTGCTGATTTAATTGAAGCCGCTGCTGAAATCAGGCAGGCAGGTATTGATGCAGATATTATTGAATTTTCATCCCCAGTTATTCAGATGGATTTCAATGCAGCCCATACCATAGCTATGGCTACTGTTGGAATTTTGGATATGGATGCTTATTATGCTGTTAGTGAAGACGATTTGGATATCTTTGTAGCTATTAAAGCAGGCAATATCCCAAAAGTTGACAGTGTTGAGAAATTTAAAGATACTTTCTATACTTTCCAAAAGAATTTCAAAGTTTTTGGAAGACTTGCATTTGAATCATACACAAAACTCAAAGGATATGGCATTAAGCACCATGAGGATTTTGATGTTGCATATATTGGTGAAAGCCGTATTATTGTAGGATTCACTGAAAGAGGAAATGTCAGATCTATCCAAATGCTTCTTGAAGAAGAGTGATTATCATGAACCAGGATTTAGTTGATGAAGTAAATTATATGATAGATATATTGACTAAATCCGGATTTTTTTCAGAAGATGAAATTCTGGAGATTCTTGAAGATCAGTTTATTGAAGATGAAATTGATTTTTCAAAGTTCGAAATTAATCCCAATGATTTTAACAACAAAAATTTCTCCATTTTGGAGGAAACCTTTAAAAAACTTGCTGAAAAATCAATTATTGGTGTTCATAATTGTGGATATGACTTTATTGAAGGTATTGAGGACATATTTGAATTATATGTCCATCTGATTAATAATGAATATTCTGTTGAGGGCTTTTGTTTTTATTCATTTGAAGATATTGAACAGGCCATTGAAGAGAATATTTTAAAAATAACCTTTGGAGATTTTGAAAAGGATGAAAATAAATCTCTTGAAATCGGAAAAACTGTTTATAAATATTTACATGATGCAAATTTTGAAATTGAATGGGATGAAACGGTAAATTCACCTATTGAAATTATTAACTTTACTTGGGATAAAAAGTTTAGTGAAGATAATGAATATGAAATTGAAGGAGCTTATAATTTGTTTGTGGGTGTTATAAATGAAAAGTAATTCTTTAAAGTTAATTGAGGATGTTGTCGGTAATTTTGCTAAATTAGCTTCTGTTGAAATTTCTGAAGATTCTATTTATTTGGAATTCATTGATGTTGAACTGGGTGTTCCAAAAAATGATGATGATTTGACTCTTTCAATGAGATTTGCCAAAAATTCCTTTTTAACGGTTTTCTATGATAATATTTGGGATATCGATTTTGTTTCCAATTTCAATTATAGAAATCATTTCCTGCAGGAAGATGTGTTATTGGATGTTCGAAAAATCAGATTCCTGGACTTTGAATATTTGAATACCTTTTTTTATAATTATTCAAAGCAAAAGGATTTCACTCTTGATAAGGAATTTGATATCCACAATATCAGATGCGATTTCTTCTGTCTGATAGAATTTGGAGAAATAGCTATTGCTGTGGGCGGAAATGAAATGGATTTCTTCACTCCTACTCAAAGAATTGACGATGGCCTTTTAAAGGAATTGTCTAATCAGTGGATGATGTATTATCTTACTTATCATCAAAAAAGAAACATCATAAAAGACCCTATGTGTGAAAATCATCCTTTCAACAGATAGATGTCTTAACTATTTTTTAATTTTTTTTTTAAAAGTTCAATTTTAATTAAATTAATGGCTGATTATTTGGTGTGTTTTTTTTATAAATTATTAAATAATGATGGCTGTTTTTAAATATTTTTGGTTAAAAGCAAAAGAAAAACGGATTTGATTTCATGCTTGATTGAAATGTATGGGTGGAACTTCGAAAGATTAGTTCAATTTTAAGCTAATGTTTTATCATCAAATCCTTAAATTTATTTATTTTTCTTTTTTTGCCTTTTCAAGTGTTGCTTTTAATGTTTCATCTAATTTTGTAATGTCATATGGTTTTGAAACAAATCCGTATACTCCACCCATATTAGATTTCTCAAATGTGTCGGTATCGGTGTTTGCAGTTAAATAAATAATAGGAATATTTAATTTGGAAATTACTGCAGCAGCTTCAATTCCTTCCATATCTCCTTTTAATTTAATGTCCATTAAAACAACATCAGGAATTGTTTCATTGGCTGTGTCGATAGCATCCTGGCCAGTATCAACAGTATCTACAACTTCATAACCAAGTTCTTCTAAACTATATTTCAAATCAAGTGCTGTTATTGCTTCATCTTCAACTATTAATATTCTTTCGTTCATGATATTCCCTCCATTTTTTGTACAGTATTATTCATTTTATAATTTATCATATATATTTTATTTGTATTTCATTGTGATATGGTATGTTCCATAGTTAATGGGAATAATAATCTAAATCCGGTACCATTATCAACATCCAAATATTTAATTTCCCCATCCAATTGCTTTGTCAGGTTCTTAATAATCTCACAACCAAGACTGGTTTTCATATCCTTTTTGGTTTTATCAATACCCACACCATTATCTTTAATAATCAATTCACCAGTATTTTCATCAAGTTTTCTAATCTCTTTGGTTATTGTTTTATTCGGCCAATCTTCTGGAAATGCATGTTTGATTGAATTCATAGTAAGTTCATCAACTACCAGAAGCAATGGTGTTATTATCTCAATGGATAATGTGATATCGGGATCTACTGTGGATTTAAAGTCAATTCCATCTCTATGTCCAATAAGGTTTTTAAGTTTTATATCCTGGTCATCAATATATTCTTTAAGATTAATGTTTTTAAAGTCGCTTGTATTATATGTTTTTTCGTGCAATAATGCAAGAGAAGATAATCTTGACTGCATATGGTCAATAATTATTTCCGGCTGATCTTTATATGCTCTTTTTTCCAGGTTTAAAAAACTGTTTAATACTTGCAGATTGTTTTTAACTCTGTGGTGAACCTCTTTAATCAGAACTTTTTGATGTTCGTTTGCATCCTGCAATTCCTGTTGTTTATAATAGTCATCTGTAATGTCGGTTAAAAATCCGATACTGTGTTCTTCATGACCGAATTCAAACAATTCAATATATATTTCACATATCTTTTGATTATTAGGATCTCCTTTAACGTTATATGTGAATGTTTCTTTAAGTTCGCTGATTTCTCTTCTTAATAATTTTCTAAATGATTCAACAACTTCCTGCTCTACAATATTTTCCAGAATTACTTTTTTATTAGAATATGTCTCTTCATCTTCCTCTACAATATCATAAAAGCTTTCACTGTATTCATATTGGTTTGGATTTAGCGGATCAATTAATAATGCTAATTTTTTAGATTTTTGAAACCCATTAAGTAAAAAGTCAACAGGCCTTGTAATACTTTTTTCTGAGCTTTTTGTAATGTCTTTAATTAATCCATATCTGCTGATTAAATCTCCTTTTTCATCGAATTTTGAATAAAACTTCATATCCAAGTACTTTATAACGCCGGTAAATGTTTTTATTCGGATAACGCTTTCATAATTGGCCATTCCGCTATCCAATTTTTTCTGTATTTTTTCAATTAGAGGTCTGTCTTCGGGTATTACTAATTCAAATATAATATTGTAATATTCATCGTTTTCATCTCTGGAACGATTAATTATATTATAAACTCCCTGTGTCCACGAATATTTATCATTAATTTTATAATAACTTCCTGTTTGGGAGAAATATTCGATTAAGCTGGATTTGTTTTCATCATAGATTTCAAATCCTTCTGTACCCTCATATTTTTTTTCCATGGTGTATTTTAATTCAGATATTAAGATAATTTTTTCCAAATCATAAACAACTTTGACGTTGGATAATCTTGCAAGTTTGCCGTCCTGATAATATAAAAAGCGTAATTTTTTAGTTTCCTGTGTTTTGTAAACTTCCTCTAATATGTCTTGCAAGATTGCACTGTATCCGGGTGAACATTGACTTAACAATCTTCCTTCAACATCCTCTTCACGGATATTTCCCCGTTCAAGTGCACTCACCCCTAATGTTTGAACTATAAAATCTTCTCCTCCTTTATATGGCATAAAAACATCCATATCACAAGGAAGATTTTTTAAAACGGCTTTAAATGGAATTTTAGGAGTTTCATATACTGGATCAACGAGATGGAATAATTCCTCTTCCGTAATATTTTTAATCCTAATTTCCATAGTGTCTTCTAGTCGTATGTATCGCTTCTCTATGTTCATTTACTTTCCCTCTAAATCTTCACTTTCTGCTGTATCCTTTACTTTTGTCGGAAAGACTATTCTAAATTCAGTTCCAACTTCAGGGTCCATAATTTCTATGTTACCGTCCAGTTGTTTTGTTAAACTGTTTACAATTTCCCAACCTAAATTATGATTTATAAGTTGTTCAGGACTTTCAAGCCCGACACCATTATCTTTTAAGATAAATTCACAGGTATTTTCATCTTTTAATTTAATTATTTTGCTTATTCTTTTATTTTCCATATCCGGATTAGGGAATGCATGTTTTATTGCATTCATCGTTAACTCATCGACAATCAGTAATAGTGGTGTAATCGTTTCAATTGACAAATTAATATTTTCATCAATATCTGATTCAAAAGCAATATTTTTGGTACTGAACAATCCCTTGAGTGTCTTATCCTGGTCTTCCATGTAATTTTTTAAATTAATATTTAAAAAATCAGTTGTATTATAGGTCTTTTCATGTAAAAGAGCAAGTGATGAGAGACGAGCCTGCATATTGTCTAAAATAGTGTTTGGATCGTCTTTATATGCACGTCTTTCCAGATTTAAAAAACTGTTTAATACCTGCAGATTGTTTTTAACTCTGTGGTGAACCTCTTTAATTAAAATATTTTTATTGGCATTGGATTCTATTAATTCCTGCTGTTTTTTCTTCATATTTGTAATGTCAGTTAAAAACCCAATACTGTGTTCATTATTTCCGTATTTAAATCTTTCAATAAACAATTCACCTATTTTTAAGTTCTCTTCATTGCCGAGTACCTTAAATGTTAGTATTTCATTCAGTTCATTAATTTCTCCGTTAATCAATTTCATGATGTTTTCTCTAACTTCCGGCTCAACTATGTTGTCAATTATTTTTCTTGAATGAATGTATTCATTGGAAGGAATTTCAACCATGTCATAAAATCCTTCGCTGAATTCATATCTTTTACTTAACGGTTCAATGAGAAGAGATAATCTTGAATTATACTTAAAACCGTTTAACATAAAGTCAACAGGTCTGGTTTTATGTTTATGTGAATCAAGACTCACGTCTTTAAAAAGTCCGTAATGGCTTATTAATTCACCATTTTCATCAAATTTTGAGTATAAATATGTATCCAAATATTTAATTGTACCGTCCCAGGTTTTAATTCTGATAATATTTTCATATGTGTCTGTTTCAGGACTCATTGTTTCAATAAGTTCCTGAACTAGGGGTTTATCTTCGGGAATTACCAAATCAAAGATAATATTGTAAAAGGTATCACTTGACTCCCTGTTTCTATTGATGATATTATATATTCCAGGAGTCCATGTGAACTCGTTGTTGGTCATATAGTAACTTCCAGTATGTGAGAAATATTCGATTAAAGTAGACTTTTCAGCATTGTCCTCGAGTATCCGTTCTTCTTTACTCTTTTTATTAGTAATTTCATCATTATAATCGGATATTAGGAAAAGATTATCTTCTTCGTAAATAATATGGATATTTGTAATCGTTTTGATTTTATCACTGATATAGTAATAAATTCTCATTGCTTTGGTCTTTTTTGTTTCTACTACTTCCTTAAAAGAGTCTTTAAGAATTTTATAGAAAAAAGGTGAGCATTCACTTAATCTTCGACCTTCAACATCTTCCAAGTTTACGTTTCCTCTTTGCAGAATATTCCATCCTAAACGATTTATTACATAATCTTCACCGTCATCAATTGGAATAAACATATTAACGTCTGACTGAACGTATTTGATAATGTTACAAAAAGGAATCTTCACAGGTTTTTGATATTGGGGTACTACTTCAAACAAATCAATATTGCTTATATTGTATGCCCGGATTTCTTCAATATTTTCCAATTCTCTAAACTGTTTTTCAATATGCATATTATTACCAGATTCTGTTTAATTATATTATATTTATCATTTATATTATATTTAATATATTTGGAAAAACTTTTTAATTATTAAATACATAATTTATTACTGTATGAAATATTTTAATTTTCATTATATTAATTGTTATAGGGGTTATTAAATGACTTGTAGTATTTTAGTAGGAGGAGCCTGGGGTGATGAAGGTAAGGGCAAATGTATCACTTACCTTTGTGATAATGATAAACCATCTATTATCGCACGTGCAGGAGTAGGTCCAAATGCTGGACATTCTGTTGAATTTAATGGTGAAAAATATGGTTTAAGATTAACTCCCTCCGGTTTTGTACATACGGGCGCTAAACTCATGATTGGGGCTGGAGTTTTAGTAAATCCTGATGTATTATATAAAGAATTTGAAGATTTAGCAAAGTATAATGTTAAAGAAAGAATGGGTATTGATTCAAGATGTGCAATTATTACTCAAGATCACATAGACAGAGACAAATCTTCTGAGCATTTATCCAAAAAAATAGGAAGTACAGGTTCCGGATGCGGTCCTGCAAATTCAGACAGGGTAATGAGGTCTATTGAACTTGCTCGTGACATTCCTGAACTTGAAGAATACATCACTGATGTATCTTTAGCTATTAATGACGCTTTAAATGATGGTGAAGAGGTATTTATTGAAGGCTCACAAGGTTTTGCATTATCACTTTACTATGGGTCTTATCCATTTGTAACAAGTAAGGATACTACTGCTTCTACTTTCGCAGCTGATGTAGGTGTCGGTCCGACAAAAGTAGATGAAGTTATTAACGTGTTTAAATCCTATATTTCACGTGTTGGGGAAGGACCTTTCCCAACTGAAATGACACAGGAAGAAGCTGAAAGTAAAGGTCTGGAAGAATATGGTGTTGTTACCGGACGCCGCAGAAGAATCGGTTACTTTGATATGGATCTTGCTAAAGAATCATGCAGAATTAACGGTGCAACTCAAATTGCATTAACCTGTGTTGACAGATTATATCCTGACTGTGCAAGAACTCAGGATTATGGTGATTTATCTGCTGAAACTAAAGCATTTATTAATGATATTGAATCAGAAACCAATGTTCCAGTAACTATAATTTCAACAGGTCCTGATTTAAAAGATACCATTGATTTAAGAAAAGAATTATTATAATATGGTAAATTTAACTCGTAGAATTAAGCATATTTCGCTTAAATCTATGAAATTCCTTTTTTTTTAAAAATAAAGATTTTTAATTAAAATAAAAAAAGAGTAAGGATAGAATTTAGTCATTTGCTAAATTATCAAAGTATCCTTGGATAAATACGACTGGAGTTCCTTTATCTCCGGAACCACTGGTCAAGTCACATAATGAACCGATTAAATCGGTCAATACTCTTGGTGTAGTTCCTTCGGTAATCATTTGTCCAGTTAAATTTTCAGCTTTATGTCTTATTTCGTCTATGATAGCATCTTTTAATTCGATGCCTTTTAAGTTAGCGAATTTATTATCAGAAACGTATTTCAATTTAATTTCATTTGGATATCCGTTTAATCCGGCAGTATGTGCTGGTGAAACAACAGGGTCAGCCAATTCCCAGATTTTTCCAACAGGGTCTTTAAATGCACCGTCACCGTAAACCATTACTTCGATTTGCTTTCCGGTTTGTTCAATTAGTCTTTTTTGTACTTCATTAACTAATTTGTCTCCTGTTCTTGGGAATAATTTTAATTTTTCCTCTGTAGCTTTATTGGAACCGAGTAATCCATAGTCTGGATTGTAACCGGAATCTCCAACAGGTTTATTTAAAATTTGATGTAGACCGTAAACATTAGCTCCTTTTGATTTAAGTAATTTCACGCTTTTTTCCCTTGTATGGATATCACAGGTTAAAACATCATTAGTATAATCGAGAATTGTTTTTATGTCATTGGAAAAGACAAATTCAACTTCACAGTCTTCACTTTCAATTAATTCTCTGTAAAAATCAATCATATTAATTCCAGTGAATGGATGAATCCATGATCCGAATATTTTGCTGTATTCTGCTTCAGAGATTAAACTTCCTAAATTGAATCCACTTTCATCTAAAATCCTTTCATCTAAAATACCATTTCCAACTTCATCTGCAGGAAAAGATGTTAAAAGAGTAATCTTATCCATTCCTCTTGCAATACCTTTCAAAATAATGGAAAATCTGTTTCTGCTTAAAATAGGATTTACCACTCCAATGTTTTTGGATGGGAATTTATTTTGTAAATCCTGTGCAACATCATCTACAGTTACATAATTTCCTTCTGAAATAGCTACAACAGCTTCTGTAATTGCAACGATATCTTTGTCTCTGAATTCAAATCCTTCGCTTTCTTTTGCTGCCATCAAGGAATCTATAACTATAGTGGCTAAATCATCATTTTCTTTAATAATAGGTGTTCTTATTCCACGTACTACGGTACCAACATTTCTCATTTTTTTGCTCCTAAAAACCATTAAGGCTGTGTTGGAATAAAACTTCCAACTACCCATATATTTTATATTTTTTTAATTATATATATGTTAAGATTTGATTCTGTAGAATATTGTGGATAATAATAAAACGATTATAACAATTCCAGAATAGACAATCAGTTCAAATTGTGATGAATTTATGAATAATTCAACGACTCCAATTATCCATATTATAAAAATAAATATTGGAAGAATGTATCTTATTATTTTTTCCCATAAAAATCCGACTTTAATTGTGGATTGTTTGTTTATGACTGGAATAAGTTTGTCTGTACCGTAAAACCGGCCAAATATTATGCACTGAATTGCAACGAGAATCAAAATTCCGAATTTATTAACGAATCCGTCAATTATTCCAACCAGGTATGCACTTATTCCGCAGGTTAAAAGAAGTGAGCAGATACAGCCTATTATACATAGTATAGTTACTAATTTTTTACGGCTCATATTAAATTTGGAAGAAACCGATCCTATTATCGGTTCGAAAAATGCAAAAGTTGATGACATTCCTGCAGCAAAGATTGCCAGGAAAAATAATGGCGCTAAAATATGGCCCATCAGTCCCATTATATCAAAAATTCTTGGAAATACGACAAAAATCAGTCCGGTACCTTCAGTAACGATTTGTATCAGGGGTGTTCCTGTAGTTGCAGTCATATATCCTAAAATTGAAAATACTCCAAATGCAGTAAATATTTCAAAGCCTGAGTTTGATGCAATAACAATAAATACATTATCGGTTAATTTTGCATCCTCCGGCAGATAACTTGCATATGTAAGCGCCATTGCTTCTCCCATTCCAAGTGAGAAAATAATCTGTGAAAAAGCAACAAGCCATATGTTAACATCCAAAAGAGCATTCCAATTGGGTTTAAGCAATGCATCGATTCCTATATTTGCACCGGACAGTGTCAAAGCATATATTACAATAATGGCCATTATTACAAATACTGCAGGGATTAAAATCTTGGAAGCAACACCAATACCGTCATTTATAGATTTATGCGCAATATGCCATAAAAGGAACCATGTAACGATAACTCCTATACTTATTGGAATGAAGAAATTTCCGATTTTTGAAAGGCTTGAACTTCCCCCAACATTCTGCACAAAATATGCTGCTGTGTCTGTGCCCCATGAAAAATTAATACTGTTGACCAGATAAAACAAATCCCAACTGATAATTACTATATAATAAACAAGCACTATCCCTATCAGGGCTATCAGTATCCATGCGATGAATTCAAATTTGGGGTTGATTTTTCTAAAAACTTCTGTAAAAGATGTTTTAAATGAATATCCAACACTATATTCTAAAATAAGAAATGGTATTCCCATTAGAGCTATTGCTACAAAGTATGGGATGAAAAATGAGCCTCCTCCATTGGAGTAGACCACATAACTAAATCTCCAAATGTTTCCAAGACCCACTGCGGCACCAATCATTGCGAAAATGAATGACCACATTGAATCCCATTGTGCATATTCACTCATAATTATAATATTTGTCACTATTTTATTTAATTATATGGAAAAATATTAATTTTAATATAATATATTTTATAAATATTAAATTATGGAAGCTACCAATATCCTGAATTTTAAAAATTGTTGGGAGTTTAGAGAATGGCTGGAAAATAATCATTCGACTCAAAAGGAATGCTGGGTTAACTGCAAGAGAGTAAAACCTGAAAAAGGTGTTTTTTCCCATGTTGATGCAGTATATGTTGCGCTATGTTATGGATGGATTGATTCTACCTATGGGTTGGTTGATGGGGCTCGAATGCAGAGATTTTCTCCAAGAAAAAAGAATAGTCATTGGAGTGAACTTAACAAGGAAAGGTGTCGATGGTTAATTAAAAAAGGATTAATGACATCTGATGGATTTAAGATACTTCCCGATTTGGATGAAGAGTTTGTGATTGATGATGATATTATAATTGCTTTAAAAAAGGACAGTGAAGTCTGGAAAAACTTTCTTGATTTCCCTGATTTGTATAAAAGAATTAAAATTTCCAATATTCAAAAAGAAAGAAAAAATGAAGAAGCTTTTAAAAAAAAGTTGGATTACTTCATTAAAAATACTAAAGCGGGAAAAACTCCAGGAAATTGGGATGATTATGGTAGGCTTGCATAACTATATTATCTAAGTAAACTATATTATAATTTAGTTAAGCATTTAATTACTGGTGAAAATAATGGGAAATAAAAAAATAATGTTTATTTTAATATTTATCTTGAGTTTATTTGCAGTATCTGCTGTTTGTGCAGATAATGTAATGGTAATGAAAGATGATAGTATCCATCAGGTTTCTACATTGCAGGCATTTATGCATGGGGAATATGATGGAATTATAACTGTTGGGGATTTAAAACAAAATGGAGATACTGGTTTAGGTACTTTTGAAGGTGCAAACGGTGAAATGATTGTTTTGGATGGTGTTGTATATCAGGCAAAAGCTGACGGCAGCATTCAGGAAATGCCAAATAATGAAAAAGTGCCCTTTGCTGTTGTTACTACTTTTGATGAAGATGCGTCAATGAAGGATATTTCAGCTAAAAACTTCTCCGATTTAACTTCCCAATTGGATAAGGAAATTGATAAATTGGGAAAAAACAATATTTATGTCCTTAAAATTAAAGGCGATTTTTCCAATATTACCGTTAGAAGTGTTGAAAAACAGGAAAAACCATATAAGGAATTTACTGAAGTAGCAAAAACAGATCAAAAAGTTTTCAATTATACCAATCAAAGCGGTACAATTGTTGCTGTTTATTTCCCTAAGTACATGGAGGGTTTAAACATGCATGGTTGGCATTTGCATTTCTTGTCTGATGATAAAACTAAAGGAGGCCATGTTTTAGAGTTAAACATGACAAAAGCCAATGCAGGTATTGATATTATCAGTGAATTTAACATGCTTCTTTCGACAAAAGAATCCTTTACAAAAATGGATTTGTCTGAAAACATGAGCAGTAAAATCAGTTCCGTAGAATGAATTGTTAACTATCAGAACAATTTCTATTTTAACATCACCATTTTAATTTTTTATTTATAAATATCTATTTTTTTCACACAGTCACATAATCGCACTTCAAATATTTTTAAAAATTATTTTTGATAATATATTATTGGAGATTAATATGAAACACCAAATAATAGATAAGTTTTTCAAAGTGTCAGCCATTCTTTTCGGACAGTTATTTGTTGATTTCTTCGGATTGAATTATCATATAATCAGATTGTACAGAAATGAACTGAATACTTTTAATGGAAAAAGTTTGTTTTCCGATTTGGTTTTTGAAACCCGTGAAGGGATTCTTTTAAATTTTGAATTTCAAGATATTAAGATTCAAAAGAAGCATTTGAAAAGATATATGAACTATAAAGTCCATCTGCAATGCCAATCTGGAAAAAGGGTTGTCACTGTTATTATTTGTACATATCACATTAAATCAGATATTTATATTTTCAATGAAACTGAAACTTCAATATTGAAACCAATTGTGCATTATTTAATTGATTATTATGATGAAGTTAAATATTTAAGTGTCAAAAATAAAGTTAATAATAACCAAAAACTATCACATAATGAAATCCAATATTTAATTTTAATGCCATTTATGCTAAATAAAAATTTTAGGCAGGATAGGGTAAGGACTGTTTGTGGTTTGATTGAGGTTATTCGGATGAATAAGTTGTTTGATGATGAAGAGATGTATTTGCCGTTAATTTTAGCTATTAAGCAATATATTTCTGATGAAGATGAACAGAATAAGTTGATTGAGGTGTTAACTATGGATATGCCGGTAGATGAAGTGTATGAGAAAGTAATGAGCAGTGGAATATATGAAAAAGGTTTGGAACAGGGTTTGGAACAGGGTTTGGAAAACGAATTTGCTATGGCTTTGAAGATTATGGAGTCTTTTGGTATTGATGAGGCTGTAAGGATTAGTCG
This sequence comes from Methanobrevibacter sp., assembly GCF_045646045.1. Lineage (GTDB taxonomy): Archaea > Methanobacteriota > Methanobacteria > Methanobacteriales > Methanobacteriaceae > Methanocatella. The sequence goes on from NZ_JAZRJY010000035.1 coordinate 16,287, forward strand.
TTTTTCTAAAGATGATCTTGAACGTGGTGAATTGATTAAGTAGGTGTTTTAATTTATCTGAAACTGTCACTAGGAAATTGTAAATGGTTAATTTCATGCTTTTTAGGTAGGATAGGGTAAGGACTGTTTGTGGTTTGATTGAGGTTATTCGGATGAATATTTTATTTGATGATAAAGAGATGTATTTGCCGTTAATTTTAGCTATTAAGCAAATATATTTCTGATGAAGATGAATATAATTGGGGTGTTTACCAGATATTCCAATTTGTGCTTAGATTATCAATAATGATTTATTAATTTTCATTTAATGCCCATATATTTCGATGGTAAATCTATTAATTAATTCAATGATTGTATTGCTGTCAAATTATTTTCTATAATTTTCATGTTTTTTGATGACTTTTACAAAATATCATTTATCGATTATTTCATGTATATGTTATAGTTCATTTATGCTACTTTCTAACGCTTTTGATTAATATGTATGTTTTGCTATATTTTAGGCATTTTTATATCATTTTGTTTTTATTTTTCAATTGATATTGTCACTTTAATTTGATTGATGTATTTTAAATTGAACAATCTTCAACATGTTTTATATTTTACGAACAGATTTTTAAGTTTTTATTTATTTTTTCCATGTGGTTTATTTATAATTTTATTTTTTGAAAATCGTTTAAATTTTGGTTAATAAAAGGATATTAAAGTATATATATTAATTTGACTAAAAATATAGTTCATGGTACACTATAAATCATGGTGTAAAAAATACATGTCAAAAAAATGAGGTAAAAGATATTATGAACAAAAGAGGGAAGATAATAATATTATGTTTACTTTTCTGTATTATTTTCTCATTACAGTCCGTTACGGCGGCTACTAATGATGGAAATACTACAAATACTACGTTAAATAATGATCTATTATCTATTCCAGCTTC
>NZ_JAZRJY010000036.1:0-15104 GCF_045646045.1 Methanobrevibacter sp.
TTATTATTATTCATCAAATGTCACTAAATTAATCGGTATTTCTCCTCTCAGTACTTCTTTGTCTTTGTCTTTGAGTAATGATACTTTACTGGTTGGTGATTCTTTAACTGTTACTGCTGCTGTCAATGCTACTCAAGGTAAAGTGCTTTTCTATATTAATAATGTTTTAAATGATACAGTTGATGTTGTTCTTGATGGTGTTGCTTGTTTGGTTTTAGATAATCTTTATTATGGTGGTTATAATGTTACTGCTGTTTTTACTGATGATAGGGGCACTTATTTGAATAGTTCTAATAGGTCTGCATGTTCTGTTTATTCTAATACTGTTCTTGAAGTTAGTGGCTGGGATTGTGATTGGACAATTAACGGAAGAGTTGTTCTTCAGGCTAGGGTAAAAGATCAGCTTGATGATTATATTAATGATGGTAATGTGGTCTTTTTAATTGATGGTAATGCTTATACTGTTAAACTAGTTGGTTCTGTTGCCAGTAAGAGTGTTTCATTTGCTCAGGTTGGAGAACATAATATTACTGTTTTATTCAATGCCGTCGATTATTATTATTCATCAAATGTCACTAAATTAATCGGTATTTCTCCTCTCAGTACTTCTTTGTCTTTGTCTTTGAGTAATGATACTTTACTGGTTGGTGATTCTTTAACTGTTACTGCTGTTGTCAATGCTACTCAGGGTAAAGTGCTTTTCTATATTAATGGTATTTTAAATGGTACTGTTGATATAGATAATGGAGGTGTTGCAGTTTTAACCTTAAATAATCTTAAATATGGTGATTATACTATAACTGCTGTTTTCACTGATGATGAGGGAACTTATCTTAATAGTTCTGATAAAGCAAGTTTTACAGTCATCTATCCAATTAAAATAATTACACAAGATTTAACAAAATATTATAATGAATCAGATAGATTTGCTGCTAGAATAATAGGGCATGATGGAAAAGGCATGTCCAATCAAAAAGTAAAATTCATAATTGAAAATACTGCTTATGAAAGCCTTACGGATTCTAACGGTTATGCCTATTTGTCTGCTTCTTTACAGCCTGGAGACTATATGGTCAGGACTATTTATACAAATCTTGAAGTAAGTAATCTAATTAGAATTTTACCTACTCTTTTAGATAAGGATATGAATATTTCATCTTCAGATATCTATGATGATGAAACTGAAGTTATTAATATTGTTTTGCCTAAGGATGCAACAGGTAACATAAGTACTATTGTTAATAACAAAAAATATTCTGCTAATGTTAATAAGGGTATTGCTAATATTTCTATTCCTGATTTAAAATATGGAAAATATAATATTGAAGTAATCTATAATGGTGATGAAAAATATAATTCTGTCAGAAGAAATACCTCATTTACAGTAATTAAATCCCAAATTCATATTTCAGCACCTGATGTTACTAAATATTATCATGGTTCTGAAAGATTTGTTGCTACACTAAAATATAATGACAAAGCACTTAATAATGCAACTATTGCTATTAATATTAATGGTATGGACTATAAGCGAACTACTGATGAAAATGGTGTTGCATCAATGGCTATTAACTTAGACTCAGGTGTCTATAATGTAACTGCTGAATATAATGGTACAAAAACTTATTCTACTGTTACTGTTAAGTCAACTATTGTGGGTAGTGACATTACTAAAATATTTAGAAATGGAACGCAGTATTATGCTAAGTTTATGGATTCTCAAGGTAATATCTTAAAAAATACCAATGTTAAATTTAATATTAATGGGGTTTTTTACACTAGAACAACTAATGATAATGGTGTTGCAAGGTTGAATATTAATCTTAATCCTGGAAAATATATTTTAACTGCTGAAAATCCACTTAATGGAGAACGACAAGCAAATATCATTAATGTATTGCCTTCAATAGTAGAAAATCATGATTTAATAAAATACTATAGGAATGCTTCCCAGTTTACTTTTAGATTGCTTGACAATCAGGGTAATCCTGTTGGTGCTGGAGTTAGCGCTACAGTAAATATAAATGGTGTTTTCTATACCAGAACAACTGATGCAAATGGATACATTACTATGAATATTAACTTAAATCCTGGAACTTATATTGCAACAATTGAGTATAATGGATTAAGTTTGGCCAATACCATTAAAGTTTTACCTATTTTGGAAGCTAAAGATGTTAGAATGAAATATCGTGACGGCACAAAATTTGAAGTAAAACTTCTTGATGGACAAGGAAAACCTTATGTGGGTCAAATGATTACTTTAAATATTAATGGAGTATTTTATAATAGGATAACCGATAATGCAGGTATTGCTAGTTTAAATATTAATTTAATGCCTGGTGAATACATTATTACATCAATGTATAATAATGGTGCAGCAATTTCAAATAAAATAACTATTTCAGGTTGAGATTAATTTCTCAACTTTTAATTATTTTTTAGTAAAATTAATTAAATATAAAATAATAAAATGTTTACTATGTTTGATTTGAATATTAAGGGAAATAGTTATGATAAAAATTTAATCTTAGCTATGCAGGCTTATGCTTATGGTTGGGAGCATATAAACTTTTCATATAATCAAATCGAATTTGACAATGCCTTAACTTTTAAAAACGATTTAAAAAAGGAGTTAAAAGATGTCATTGATATTGATTATACTTTAATTATAGAATCAAATAACCCTTCTGAGATTAGAAAAATTGTCAGGAAGTATAGAAATAAATCATCATGCATTTCTGTTTTGGGAGGTAATTTAAAGGTAAATCGTGCATGTGTGGAAAATATTCAAATTGACGTATTGTCAAAACCTTATTTTAAAAGATATGATGCGGGTTTAAATCATATTCTGGCACGTGAAGCAAAGGAAAATAATGTAGCTATAGAGCTTGTGTTTAATGATATTTTAAAATCATATCTGTCACACAGATCAAAAGTGCTGTCTAATTTTAGGGATATCTATAAACTGCATAGGAAATATGAGTTTCCATTAATTTTATCATCCGGTGCAGAATCCATATTGGATATTCGAACAGTTAAAGACTTCAAAGCTGTTTTTACTCAGACAGGATTAACTTTCCCTGAAGTTGAATCTTCTTTTAAAACTGCAGAGGATATAATTGAATTTAATAAGGATAGAAAAAACATGATTTTATCTGGTGTTAAGGTGGTTGATTAGATGAAACTCAAAGTTCTTCCAAAATCTCAAAGAAAACATAATCATTATCTTGTTTTGGAAATTAAATCTGAAGAAGAGTTATCCAAAAATGATTTCACTTCAATTGTCTGGGATTCCTGTGTTCGTTTTCAGGGAGAAAACAATACCTCTGATTTTAATTTATGGACTATTGAATTGATTCCAAATGAAAATTCTTCTTTTTATAATGAGTATAAAGCTATTTTAAGGTGTCAAAGAGGCTTTGAAGATGAAGTAAGATCCAGTTTGGCATTAACATATAGGTATAATAGAAAAGCTATTTCAATTACTTGCATCGGTATTTCAGGTACTATAAAAGGATGTTCAAAATTCATTTAATTACTTTTTGTTAGAATAAAATAGAAACATTTATTAATGTATTAAGTATATAAATAAGTACTGAATTTATGGGAAAAAAAGAAAAATACATTTTAATTATTATTTCATGATTAAAATTAAAAGTACCTTTTCATGGAGATTTGGTTTTAATTTTGTGTTTTTTAGTTGTTGAAAAAGAATTATTTATATTTATAAATTAATTATTAAATGTGAGGTATTATATATGCAACCTTTACAAAATGCTGGATATGATAGGGCTATTACTGTATTTAGCCCAGATGGAAGACTTTTCCAAGTTGAATATGCAAGAGAAGCTGTTAAAAGAGGTACCACTTCAATTGGTGTAAAATGCCCTGATGGTATTGTTTTAGCAGTAGACAAAAGAACTACTTCTACTTTAGTGGAATCATCATCTATTGAAAAATTATTTAAGATTGATGACCACATTGGTGCAGCTACTTCTGGTCTTGTAGCTGATGCAAGAGCATTAGTCGAAAGAGCAAGAGTAGAAGCTCAAATAAATAAAATAACTTATAGTGAACCTATTAGAGTAGATAGTTTAGCTAAAAAATTATGTGATATGTTACAATTATACACACAAAATGGTGGAGTAAGACCATTCGGTTCTGCTTTAATTATTGGTGGGGTGTATGATGGTGACTGTAAATTATTCGAAACAGATCCAAGTGGAGCTTTAATCCAATACAAAGCAACTGCTATTGGTTCAGGAAGATCTGCTGCAATGGAAATTTTCGAAGAACAATATAAAGAAGATTTATCTATTGATGATGCCATTGCATTAGCAATAACTGCTATTAATGAAGCTACTGAACATGATACTACATCAGATAATGTTGAAATAGCTATCATTAAAAAAGAAGATGGCAAATATGTTAAACTTTCTAAAGATGATGTAACTTCTTATATTGAATCTGTTCTCAGTGAAGAAGAAGTTGTAGAAGAAGACGCATCCGAAGAAAGTGAAGATGAATAATGTTTTTAATTAATTAAAGTTGAGGGATGTTTCAATGGTAAATGTGGATGAAGCAATAATAGCTAAATATGAATACTGTGGTGAACATTTTGAAATATTGGTTGACCCTGATTTGGCAGCTGAATTTAGAAACCCTGATGGACAGGATGTTGCCATTGAAGATCTTTTAGCTGTTGAAGAAATATTTAAAGACTCCAAAAAAGGGGATAAAGCTTCAGAAGAAGCGATGAATAAAATTTTTGAAACTACAGATCCTATTGAAGTTTCAAGAATTATCCTTGAAAAAGGAACCGTCCAATTGACTGCGGAACAGAAAAGGCAAATGCAGGAAGATAAAAGAAAACTTGTTATTAATACGATAGCTAAAGAAGCTATCAATCCTCAAAATGGACTTCCACATCCCGTTCAAAGGATTGAAAATGCATGTGATGAGGCAAAAGTCCGATTTGATCCATTTACTTCTGTAGATCAGCAAGTTCAAACTGCACTTAAAGCTATTAAACCGCTCATTCCAATCAAGTTTGAAAAAGTTAAAGTAGCTGTTCGTTTGCCAGGATCTGCAGCAGGTAGTGCCTATTCTGTTATTCATGGATTTGGAGAAATTATTAATGAAGAATGGCAACAAGATGGTTCTTGGATAGGTATTGTTGAAATGCCTGGTGGTCTTCAAGATTCTTTTTCTGCTAAAATGGCTGAGATTTCAAGTGGTGAAGCAGAGACAAAAACTATTAAATAAATTTATATTCATGTTCATAGAGTGGGATTTTTATGATATATGTGGAAGATAAAAATTTAGTAATTCCTGGTCAAATATTGGCTGATGATGAATATTATCCAGGAAGAGGAACTTTTAAAGAAGGTGACAAAATTTGCTCTTCTTTAATCGGATTGGTTTCTCTAAGAAATAAGAAAATTCGTGTAATCCCTCTCAAAAGCAAATATGTTCCTAAAAAAGGAGATGTTGTAATCGGTAAGATTAACGATGTTAGATTCTCAATGTGGGATGTAGACATCAATTCTCCATATTCCGGAATTTTACCTGCTTTTGAAGTATTTGGTAGGGATAAAAAAGAACTTAGTAAAGTATATGATGTTGGAGATGTACTTTTTTTAAGAGTGATTGATGTAGATGAAGTTAAAAAGGCTAAACTTGGTTTAAAAGGCCGTGGTTTGGGTAAATTTAAAGGCGGAATTATTGTTGATATTTCTCCAACCAAAGTTCCTAGATTAATTGGTAAAAAAGGTTCTATGATCAACATGATTAAGAATAAAACCAATTGTAAAATTGTTGTTGGTCAGAATGGTCTCGTTTGGGTTAAAGGAGACGAAGACATGGAACAACTTACCAGAGAAATTATCCATACTATTGAAGCTGAGGCTCATACTTCCGGTTTGACTAATAAAATTAAAAACAAATTATGCTTAGCTATTGATGGTGAATTGCCAGAAGAAGAAGCTGAAGAAGAATTTGTATTAGAAAAACCTAAGCTCCAAAACTTTAAAGAAGAGTTAGAGCAAGAAGAAAGAGAAAAAGCTGAAGCTGAAAAGGAAATAGAAGCTGAAAGTGAAGTTGAAGACGAAACTCCTGAAGAAGCTCCAGAAGATGTTGATGAAGAAGCTCCTGAAGAATCTTCACCTGAAGATAATGAAGAAGCTCCAGAAGAAAGTGATGACGAAGCTGAGGATAAACCAAATTTTTATGATGTTATCAAAGAATTAAAAAAGAAAAGCCAAAAAGATAAAAACTTATCCTACAGCGATAATTCAAATAATAATTCATTTATATTAAACAATCGATAATTTCTGTTTATGAGGTTGATAAGATGTCCGAGATGATTAGAGAGGATGGTAGGAAGTACAATGAATTACGTCCTATTAAAATTGAAGCAGGCGTTCTTGAACGTGCTGATGGTTCCGCTTATCTTGAAGTTGGTGGAAATAAAATTTTAGTTGCTGTTTATGGGCCTAGAGAATCATATATTAGAAGATTACTCGAACCAAATACTGGTGTAATTAGATGCAGATATAATATGGCTCCATTTTCAGTTGATGATAGAAAAAGGCCTGGTCCAGATAGGAGATCTGCAGAAATTTCAAAAATTACTGCTGATGCATTAAGACCTGCTTTAATGTTAGAAAATTATCCACGTTCAATGGTTGATATTTATATTGAAGTAATTGAAGCAGAAGGTGGAACCCGTTGTGCTGGAATTACAGCCGCCGCTGTTGCTCTTGTTGATGCTGGTGTACCTATGAAAGATATTGTTGTAGGTTGTGCAGCAGGAAAAGTTAATGATGAAGTTGTTTTGGATTTATCTGAAGTTGAAGATAAAGAAGGACAAGCTGATGTTCCTATTGCTATAATGCCAAGAACTGGTGAAATTACTTTACTCCAAAGTGATGGGGATTTAACTGAAGAAGAATTCCAAAAAGCTATTGATTTAGCTATGGAAGGATGTATGAAAGTTAGTGAGCTTCAAAAAGAGGCATTAATGAAAAAATACTCTACAGAATAGGTGGTTAATATGGATATAGTACCAGAAATTACAAGAGAAAGTATTACAAACCTTATCATAAACGATAAACGTGAAGACGGTAGGGCACTTGATGAATATAGGGACATTTCTATTGAAACTAATGTTATTTCTAAAGCTGAAGGTTCTGCAAGAGTAAAACTTGGTGGAACTCAAGTTATTGTTGGTATTAAACCTCAACTTGGTAGTCCATTCCCAGATACTCCTGATTTAGGTGTATTAATGACTAATTGTGAAATGTTGCCAATGGCTGATCCTACTTTTGAGCCAGGACCACCTAGTGACGATTCTATTGAACTTGCACGTGTTGTTGATAGAGGAATCCGTGAAAGTGAATTAGTTGAATTGGATAAACTCTGTGTTGAAGAAGGTAAACATGTTTGGATGTTATTTATTGATTTACATATCATAGATAACTGCGGTAACCTCTTTGATGCTGCTGAACTTGCTGTTATGGCTGCACTTAAAAGCACAAAATTACCAACTGCATCAATTGTTGATGATGAAGTTGTACTTGATGAAGAAAATACCTTTGATTTACCAATAAATAATGAAGTTGCTATGTGTACTTTCGTTAAAATTGGTGATAAAATGGTTATTGATCCAAGTTTAGATGAAGAACGTGTTGCTAGTGCTCGTTTAAATGTTGGTGTTACCCGCGAGGGTAGAATTTGTGCCATGCAAAAAGGCGGAAAATATCCATTAACTAAAGACGATATTTTCTCTGCTGTAAATACAGCGATTTCAAAAACAAAAGATTTAATTGAATATCTCTAAGTCCTCTGGACTATTGAGATTTCTAAATTCTTTTTTTAATATTTTTTTATTGTCTATCAAAACATATTTTGTTTCTATTTTTTCTATTATTCCTTTTATATGCAGGCAATCTTTTAGAATCAGTTCATTTATTAATGGAATAATATTTTTATTATATATTGAATGTAGGGGTTCTGATGTTTTTAATTTATTTTCTGGGTCATGGTATGGTACAACAGCCTGTAAATTTTCTGTAATTTCACTAAAAAGAGTTTGAATAGTATTTTTGCTGATAAATGGATTATCGCAGGGAAACACTATTGCATATTCGGTTGTAATATTTTCAAGTCCCGTCAGGATGCCTGATATGGGACCTTTATTTTTGATTTTGTCTTCTGCAAATTTTATTTTGTATGTGTAGTCCGTTGGATTAATGAATTCCTTGTATTTGTCTATTCTTTCACTATCATTTAAAACAATTACTGCTTCATCTATTTCATTATTTAATGTGGAAAGTATGTATTTAATCATGGGTTTATCTTTAATAATTAAAGATCCTTTATCCTGACCCATTCTTCTGCTCTGCCCTCCACATAAAATAATACTGGATTTCATTTTTATTCCTTTACATAAACGTCTGCAGTTTCATCAAATGGGTTGGTACGTATAACTAGTGCAATCATGTAAGGATAATGTTTATTGATGTATTTTAAGTAGTAAACCCATTCATGAATTAATTTATTGTAAACTCTTTGCATATCTCCGTTTAAATGGTTAAAGTCAACATCTGATACTTTACTTAAATCAGATCTGTGTTCAAGTTCATCATCTAAATGAAGAATAGCATTTAATAGTTCTGAAAATTCCTCTTTTTCAAGTAAGTTCTGGTTATTTATCAATCCAACAATAAATTCTCTTTTATTAATTAATAAATTTCTAATGTTGGTTAAATATTCTTCTCTGTCTTGCTGTGCAACATCTGCTTTAAATGGAATGTCTACGTTTTTAATTTTTTTCAATATGTTTTCGTAATCTTCATCAGTCCAATCTTTTATAGATTCCAAATATTTGGTGTCTGCTTTATAATGGTTTATAGAACTCAATTGACTAATCAAATCATTTCCAAGTTCAGAAAAGAATGTGGACATAATCATATCTAATTTTTCCATCATTGCTTCTTTTTCTTTTTTGGATATAATCTCATCAAGTACAAATGCTACAATAAGAATATCTACTGGAATGAATCCTAAATGGGTCCATATATAGGAAATAACATGTTCAGGATCTTTTAAAATAAGTATATTTGACCCGTAGATAACAATTATTGCTATAACCATTATTATTGAAAATTTAATTTTCCATTTTTTATGGTCATTCATTTTTAATCTCCCAAAATTTTCATCGTTTTTTAGCTGATATTATAGCTATCGGATTTTCACTCATCATCATAATCCCGCGGTCAAGAACTCTGCCTTTTGAAATGTTGACTTCCATTATGCTTGGATTGTAGTTAAGTTCTTTAAGCTTGTTTACTGCTTCAACTTTGGTGTCAACCAATATTGCAGTAACGATAATTCTTCCTTTGGAATTTAATTTGGAGTCAATCAACTCTAAGATGTTTTCTAATTGTCTGCCACTGCCCCCAACAATAGCAATATCAATATCATCGATGTCATTTAGTGCCTGTGCTCCGTCATCACAAATTAATGTTGTGTTGTCTCCGAGTCCGAATTTATCAAGATTTTTCCGAGTTATTTCTATAGCTTCTGGATTTATATCAATGGATGTTACACTTTTGGCCCTTTGAGCAAATTCACATGTAATACCTCCAGTTCCGCATCCTACATCCACTACATTATCTGTATCTTTAACATCAGATTTATAAAGGATTATAGCCCTTATGGCTTCTTTTGTAGGTCCTGGAACATCGCATGATTTTATAAAATCCATATCTTCTAACATTCATTCCCACCTTTTAAATAAATTATTTTCTATATTCAAGGAATCTAATATTTTACCTACGACAAAATTAATCTGGTCGTCAACAGTGTCGTGATTTGAATAAAATCCTGGCATTGCAGGTAAAATTATAGCTCCTTCTTGTGATAAGGTAAGCATATTTTTTATATGTACAGTTCTAAGTGGTGTTTCTCTTGGAACGATTACAGTAGGTCTTCTTTCTTTTAAACTGACATCAGCAACTCTTGTAATTGTATTGTTTCCATATCCATTTGCTATTGATGATAATGTCTTCATGGAACATGGTACAATAGCTAGACTGTCAAATTTGAATGAACCGCTGTTAATGGATGCAGTCAAGTCATCAAATTCATAATAATTGTCTGCTAAGTTTATAATGCTTTCCAGCTCCCAGTCAGTTTCTGATTTTATCACGGTTTTAGCAGCATCACTTATAATTAAACTATTTTCAATTTTCAAGTCTTTCAGAACTTCAAGTAATCTTATTCCATATATTACTCCGCTTGCTCCGGTTATTGCAACAACAATCATCATATCACTTAAAATAGTTTGATTTGATCATAATGTATTCCATGGAATTTTTCTCTGTCCACTTCAGGCAGGTCCAAATAGTGATCTAATTTCAATTTATCAAATCTTTCCTTTTCTTCCTGTGGAACATAAACACTAATATCAGGGATATTAAATCTTGCTTTACTTAATGCTCCAATAATATTTGAAATTTTAGTCAATGGATATAATTTATTTTCTACATTAACCTGTGTTTTCATTTCATCAAAACGAGGATATTCCGCTATATTGATGAAAACATAATCTTTGTCCATATTAAAATCCTCAGCTATTTCCGCTTCAGCTTTTCTAAGGTCTTTTTGCTCTATTTTATATAATTTTTCAGGATTTTTAAAGTTGTCTAATCTTATTGATTTCACTCTTTTAGGTATGATGCGGTTATCCAGTCTATTAATCATATCCCTAACAATTTCATCATCACTTTGTCTGAATAAAGAAATAATGTCGGAATCATCGTATTTGTACATATCAGTTTCTTTTATTTTCCCGGATTCTATTTCTCTTTTCAATGCTTTTCTAAACATGGCATTAACGATTCTTGTAGTGTGATGCTGATATACACTTGGATACATAAAGTATCTTGATACTAGAGCCCCTTCCGCTGCCTGAACTCCTTTGATGTCAAGCACTAATTCATTTTCTAAGGTTAAATTAGATATTATTCTTTCATAATCAATTACTCCATATGCCACACCGGTATTATGTGAGTCTCTTAAAAGATAATCCATTCTGTCAACATCTAATTCTCCGGAAATAATAGGGCCTAAATTTCCGTTACCGTTAATAATTTCAACAATTTTTTTGGTATCGAATTTTTCACTGAGCAAATCATGCATTGATGTTTTTTCAATTACATGTTTTGTAAGTTCTTCGTGAGGAAATGAAAGTACTCCTTCGGAAACATGTGAAAATGGACCATGTCCAACATCATGAAGAAGACCTGAAATTCTAACCAATTCAATTTCGTCATCACTTAAATCTAATTTTGTAGCTAATTTTGATGCTAAATTCATTGTTCCTATACAATGCTCAAATCGGGTATGATTTGCTCCGGGATATATTAAACTGATTAGTCCCAGCTGTTTAATTCTTCTTATACGCTGAAATTGTGGCATATCCATTACTTCAACTTCAAATTTGGATAAGTTGATATCTCCGTAGACACTATCTCTTATAAATTTATTTTTTTTATCCAATTTGGCCACCTCCCGGTTTAGGTATTACTTCATCAACTACTTCAATTATGCCGTTTGTAATGTTGTTAAGTATTGTTGTGTTATTATTTGTCTGAGTTTTGTTTTGAGCTTTTGGAACAATAACTTTGACGTTTTCAATTTGGTGCGGTTCAAATGAGTCATCTTCAATTGCAGTTAGTTTTGTAGAGTTAGAATTATCTATAACTACGATATTGGCAAATACTCCACTTAAAAGAAATGCCATTACTGCAACTATTGCAAATACAAATAAATATACTTGGATTGATTCTTTCATAATAACACAAATTTTTTATTTTAATTTAGGAAATTATAATTTATTTTTTTTTGTTTTTAAACAATACTTGTAATTTATTTTTATCTTAATTATTATATAATCTTTTCAATTTTTTTAGTTTCATCTAAAACTTTATATACTTTAAAGTTCAATATATGTTTGTCGGAAGTCGGAAGCCGTATTCCGACATGATATAAAATGATAAAATGGTAAGATAAAATGGATGTTTTTAGTGCAGGTGACACAGCATGGATTCTCATATGTACTCTTTTAGTTTTATTAATGAGTATTCCTGCTGTAGCATTTTTTTATGGAGGATTAAGTAAAAGAAAGAATGTTTTAAATACAATGTTTTTAACTTTCATTGCATTTTCAATATTAAGTATAATTTGGGTAATTTTTGGATATCAGTTTGCATTTGGTGAACCGTCATTATATGGGTTTATTGGTTCCCCTTCTAATTTCTTCCTGCAGGGAATAGGATTAGAGGATTTAACAGGATCAATACCAACATTACTGTTTGTAATGTTTCAATGTGCTTTTGCAGGTTTGACTGCAGCATTAATATCAGGAGCATTAGTCGGAAGGATGAAAACAAGAGCATGGATATTATTTATTATTATATGGGCTTGTTTAGTTTATATCCCTATCGCACACTGGGTGTGGGGTGGAGGATGGCTAATGCAAATGGGTGCTCTGGATTTTGCAGGTGGAACAGTTGTTCATATTAATTCAGGGGTTTCTGCATTGGCAGTAGCATTAGTTTTAGGAAGAAGAAAAGATATATCATTAATTCCACATAATCTAGGATATGCAGTGCTTGGTGCAGCATTACTCTGGTATGGATGGATGGGATTCAATGGTGGTTCAGGTCTTGCAGCAGATGGTCTTGCAGCAAATGCAATAATAGTATCTAACGTATCCGCTGCAACAGCATTAATCGTATGGACATTATTGGATACCCTTATTGTTGGAAAACCAACTGTTTTAGGTGCAATTTCTGGTGGAATAGCAGGTTTGGTTGCAATTACTCCTGCAGCAGGATTCGTTGATGTTTTTGGAGCATTAATTATTGGTACTGTAGCTCCATTAATTTCATATTTCGCAATTTATTCCCTAAAAGCAAAACTTGGTTATGATGATGCTTTGGATGTATGGGGAATTCACGGTATGTCCGGACTATGGGGTGCTATTGCAACTGGAATATTTGCAGTACCTGCAATCGGTGGAACTGCTGGATTAATATATGGAAATCCCGAACAGGTTATAATACAGATTATCAGTGTAATAGCAACAATGGTATATGCATTCACTATCAGTTTCGTGGTTGCTAAAATAATAGATAAAACAATTGGAATTAGAGTTGATGAATCAGAAGAAATCGGAGGATTGGATTCAAATATTCACGAAGAATCAGCATACAATTTTAACTAGGATGATTTAAATGAAAAGTGTAGTTGCAATAATAAGACAAGAAAAATATCAGGATGTAAAAAAAGCATTATTGGAAGTAGGCTGTGAAGGAATGAATGTTTCCGAAGTCAAAGGAAGAGGAAGCCAACGTGGAATAAAGGAATCATATCGTGGATCTAGTTACTGTATTGATTTAATTCCAAAGACACGTATTGAAATTATTGTAAAAGATGAAGGCGTGGATTTGATTGTTGATGCAATAAAAAAATCAGCTCATACTGGAAATATAGGGGATGGAAAAATATTTATTTATCCAGTTGATAATGTAATCAGAATTAGAACAGGTGAAGAAGGTGATGGTGCAGTTTAATGCTGCACTATCTAATTTTTATTTTTTAAATTAATTTTAATGATTTTTCAGAATGTTAAACATTAAATCTGAACAACACCGTAAATGTCATTAATGTTTACCCAAGTGGTAACGCCTTTTGTTTCGTATGTGACACCATTTTTGTATTCGTAGTTTACATTTTTGTTATCGCTTGTTAGATAAACTTGATTGCCTTTAACATCTGAAACTCTTTTTACTATAACACCATATTCTGAGGAATTAGCCACTACAATATTACCTACATTAACGTTTTTTGTTTTTTCAACGGTTACGGTTTGTCCATCATTTAAAGTTGGATACATTGAGGTTCCCTGAACATGGAAAACTATTGGAATTTTATTAGGACCTAAAGTTGAATCGATATGAACTTTTACCTTGTCAAGACCGTGATTAAGACAAATTCTTGAAATTCCCTGTTGTAGAGTTTTCATATCACCATCTGTACTATTCATTGTTTGAAATGTGTAGTTACATATTTCTTGATTCAGTGCAGTTGTATCAACACCGGAAAACGGAGAAAGCGTTGCTTTGGAAGTAACATTTTCCCCATCCATATAAACATCTACGGATTCTCCAATAATTATGAAGTATCCTGCAAAAACAAGTAAAACTATTACTATAGCACCTATAACTAAAGTACCCTTATTGGCCATTTAAATCACCTATTCCATGATATTCAAATCCATATTTAATAATGCTTTCATAGTTTCAATATCAATTTGTCCTGGAGCAGTAGCATCCCTACCTGCAGCAAATGTGATGGGTGAATTAAATTTGGAAGCCATAACTCTGGTATAACTGCCTAAATCACTCATGGAAATAGCAATAGTATTGTCGCAGTGGGAAAGAATTGCCAATACTTTTAAAGTGTCATCTAAGTCGTTAGGCATAAATGCGACTTTGGCAATGTCTCCAAGCTCTAATTCTTTGTTAACGATGTATGTTATTTCATCAATTTCTGGAGTTTTTTCAAAATCATGGTATGATACAATTGTTTTAACTCCTGTATCATGAATCTTATTTATATATTCATCATCGCTTTGAAGTTCGATATCCACATATTCAACTAAATCAGCACATTTGTATAAAATATCAATTCTTTCTTCTTCTGATCCTTTAAAAGATCCTCCTTCAGTCGATATTCTATTGGTTGCAATCATTGGAAAATTGATTTCTTCAATTGCTTGTTTTATTTCTTTAAAATCAGGATTTTCAAGGGCATCTATTCTAAACTCTAAAATATCCGCACCTTTATCAATACAGTCATTTGCTACTTCTATTACTTCATCAATTTTTGCTTGAAAAATTGGAATGGCTATTTTAGTTTGTGAATACATTATTATTTATTTTGAATTTTGTTATTAATTAATGTTTTTCTAAAAATTTTAGTATTTAAAAAGAGGAAGGGACGCAAAATTTTTTAGTTGATTTTTGTTT
>NZ_JAZRJY010000037.1:0-30998 GCF_045646045.1 Methanobrevibacter sp.
CTTCAAGCAATTGGTTGACTATGAGCTCGGATGCGGAGCCTCTGACGAGGGCGAACCTCCTCACGTCAAACTGATGAGGGAAAAGGAAATCTGTGACTATGAGCCGGCATCAGATGTGGGAAACCTAAGATGGTATCCTAAAGGAAAATTAATAAGAGATCTTTTAGCAGATTATGTTTATGACTTGACAGTTGACCGTGGAGCAATGCCTGTTGAAACTCCTATTTTCTATGATTTGGACAACCAAGCAATTTATGAGCATGCTTACAAATTCGGTGAAAGACAATACAGAACAGACACTAAAAAGAATTTGATGTTAAGATTTGCAGCATGTTTCGGTGCGTTTAGATTAATGTGCGATTCATTCTTAACCTGGAAAAATTTACCTGCTAAGATTTTTGAATTAACACATTACAGTTTTAGATATGAGAAAAAAGGAGAAGTTGTCGGTCTTAAAAGATTAAGAGCATTCACTATGCCTGATTTCCACTCTTTCTGTGCTGATGTACCTGCATCATTAGAAGAATTTGCAACTCAAACAGACATGTGTTTACAAACAGGCAATGACTTAAACTTGGACTTTGAAGTAATTTTCAGAGCTACTCAAGACTTTTTTGATGAAAATGAAGAATGGATGTATGAAATAGCATCCAAATTCGAAAAACCAATTCTTTTAGAAGTTTTACCTGAAAGACATCATTACTGGGTTTGTAAAATTGATTTAGCAAATATAGACTTCTTAGGCCGTCCAATTGAAAACCCGACTGTTCAAATTGATGTTGAAAGTGGTAAAAGATTTGATATTGAATATTTGGGTGAGGATGGCAAACAGCATAATCCGACAATCTTGCACTGTTCTCCTACAGGCAGTATTGAAAGAGTTTTATGTGCAATGCTTGAAAAAACAGCTATTGAACTAAATGAAAGATCTCCAATGTTGCCAACTTGGTTAAGTCCGATTCAAGCAAGAATAATTACTGTTGGAGAAGCTCATGAAGAATTTGCTAATAAAATTTATGAAAAAATTAATGCTTCAAACATCCGTGTAGATATCGATGACCGTGATGAAAGTGTTGGTAAAAAAATCAGAAATGCTTCCAAAGAATGGATTCCTTATATCTTTGTAATTGGTGATAAAGAAGCTGAAACTGGTAAATTCCAAGTAACTGTTCGTGAAACCGGTGAAAAAGTAGATATGGATGTTGATGATTTAATATCTGAAATTACAGAGAAAAATAAAGGAATGCCTTTCAGAAGATTACCTTTACCAAAAGATATTTCTAAAAGAATTAACTTCCAATAATTATATTTACAAATAAAAATAAATTATAAAATGTTATTATATAACGGAGGAAATTTAATGGACCCAATGTATAGAATAGGAGAAGCTCTTATTGGAGACGGACCAGAATTAGCACACATTGATTTATTAATTGGTGATAAATTCGGTCCTGTTGGTCAAGCTTTCGCTAATGGATTATCCAATCTTTCAGTCGGACACACTCCATTAACTAGTGTAATTAGACCAAACTTAATGACAAAACCTGCAACTTTAATTATTCCTAAGGTTACTGTTGGAGATTTAGATGCAGCTAGTAAAATATTTGGACCTGCACAAACTGCCGTTGCAAGAGCAGTGGCTGATGCAGTAGAAGATGGATATATTCCAGAAGATATTGTTGAAGATATTGTAATTAACGTTAGTGTATTTATCGATCCATCTGCAGAAGATTACAGAAAAATCTATCAATACAACTATGGAGCTACAAAATTAGCTATCAGAAGAGCAATGGAAGGTTATCCTTCAATCAAAAAAGTACTTGCAGAAAAAGACCGTGGAACCCACCCTATTATGGGATTCAGAGTACAAAAACTTTGGTCTCCACCATACTTACAAGTTGCACTTGACTTAGACAGTAAAGAAGCTATGGCAAGAATCCTTGAAGATTTACCTGATAAAGAAAGAGTGCTTGTTGAAGCAGGTACACCACTTGTTAAAAAATTCGGTGTTGGCGTAGTTGAAGATATCAGAGCTTTACGCCCATCTGCATTTATCATTGCTGATTTAAAAACTTTAGATGTTGGTCGTGTAGAAATTAAAATGGCTGCAGACGCAACTGCTGATGCAGTAGCTATTTCCGGTCTCGGTACAATTGAATCAATCAAAAAAGCTATTCATGAAACCCAAAAACAGGGTATCTATGCTATTTTGGACATGATGAATGTTAAAGACTTTGAAAACAAATTATCTGAATTGCCTGATGATTTAAAACCTGATATAGTATTATTACACAGAAATGTCGACCTTGAAACTTACAAAGCTGAAAAAGGTGAAGACATTAGTGAAATGACTGAATGGGGTAACATCAAAAAGATTAAAGAAATCCTTGGTGGCGGTCTTGTAGCAGTAGCTGGAGGTATTACTCCAGAAAATGTTGAAGAAGCTATTGAAAAAGGTGCTGATGTTATTATTGCAGGCAGATACATTATTGGTTCAAGGGATGTCAGAAGATCCGCACAAGACTTCTTAGCACATTTCCCACCAGATCCAGATAATATGAGACTTGCAATGGATGAAGACGAACAAGTAGATTAGATTAATTTCTAATTCTATTTTTTTCTTTTTTTTTAAAATGAGGTATTTTTATGGGTTTTTGTAATTCTTGCGGTAGGCCTATTGTAAAAGAAGATTATGGAACAAATGAAGACGGTAGCCTAAATCCTGAGTTCTGTAAAGATTGTTTTCAAGACGGCAAATACACAGAGCCAGATATAACATTAACTGAAATGATTGTTCGTAAATCAAAAGAGATGATGGAAAAAAATCCAAGATTGCCTGAAACAACTGCAACAGGTATTACTACAACATTCATACCTGGACTTAAAAGATGGAATCCTGAATTTAAGGATGATTATCAATTTTAAAGTTCTTTATTTAAAATAAATTCTTTAACTCTATTTGCAATATATTCATCACGAGTTTTACTGCTTTTTATTTTATACAATTCTTCTTCTAAATCATTATATTTATCGACTAAATCATTATAGTCTATACGTAAATCGTCATAGTCTTTTTCTAAGCCTTCATTGATTTCAAAGATTTCTGCATAAGAAGTTTTTGTATTGAGATTTTCTTGTTTTAATTGATCATATTTTGAAGAAACATTATCATAACTGATTTTAATTTCATTATGTTCTTCTTTTAAAGTGGAGCATTTGGTTTTAAGGTTTTTATTTTCTTCCTTGATGCTGGAATATTTTGTTTTGAGATTTTCATTCTCAATTTTCATATTCACAAATTTATTTTTGAGATTTTCATTTTCTTCAATTAATCTTGTATGTTTAGTTTTTATTTTCTCATTTTCCTCTTTCAGAATAGCTAATGAATCATTTTTAGTTTCTTGTGTTAGGGCTTCCAAATCATTTATTTCATTTTCTTTTGAATGAAGCTCCTGCTTAAGTTCTTCGATGATTTTTTCATATTCTGATGAATTATCATTTTCAAGTAATTGCTCCAATTTCTCCACTTCCATTATATATAAGTAATTAGCTACTCTATTTGCATATAATTCTTCTTCTAAATTATTAAAGGTTTCAATTTCATCATGAGGAATAATGAGCACTTCTTCTTTATTAGAATAAATGTCTTCGTTTTTTGGCACAGTAATTTGGATTTGTTCAGTTGTATATTTCTTTTTTTCCCCAGTTTTTAAAGTTCTATGATATTCTCTAGAATATTTTTTTACAACACCGTGCCCTACTTTCATACTTTTTTCCCCAATTAATTACCTTTATATTAAATATATAGAATTAAGATATTATAAATATTATGTATTATCTTATTGGCAAAAGTCAATTCAATAAGAAATTTTTTAATGTTTTGTAAATATAATATTAGTGTTGGTGGTCATATGAAAGTTTTTGGAATTTGTGGAAGCCCAAGGAAGAGCACGACTGATTATGTAGTTAAAAATGCCTTAAATAAATTAGAAAATAATGATTTTGATACAGCTCTATTTTCATGTGCTGGTAAAACAATTAAACCATGTATGCATTGTGATTATTGCTTAAAAAATAAAAAATGTATCATTGAAGATGATATGGCCGATGTTTATAGCAATTTGCAGGAAGCTGACGGTATTATTTTAGCAACTCCAGTTCAAAGTGGTGGTATTTCAAGCAACCTTGCAACAATCATGGATAGAACACGTGCTCTTGAAGCTATTGATTATAATCTTTTAAGGGG
The DNA here is from genome assembly GCF_045646045.1 of Methanobrevibacter sp. Taxonomy (GTDB): domain Archaea; phylum Methanobacteriota; class Methanobacteria; order Methanobacteriales; family Methanobacteriaceae; genus Methanocatella. The sequence goes on from NZ_JAZRJY010000037.1 coordinate 4,247, forward strand.
AAAGATTGGTATGAGTATTGCTGTTGGAGGAGACAGAACCGGCGGCGCTGATTTTGCTCATTTAAAAAACATTACTTACTTTATGATACATGGTATTATTCCTGTTAGTGGCGGACCATTCGGATCTAATCTGGGTGCTTCCTTCTGGTCAAAGGATAGTTTGGATGATATTAAAAAGGATGATTATGGTATGGAGTCTTTAGATAGAACTCTGATGGAATTTGAGAAATTTTTAAACAAATATATTTAGGTCAATTTTACATTAAATTTATATATTATATCACATTTAATAATAGTATTAACTAATTTTTATTTAGGTTATATTCATGGGAAATAAGTTGATTAGGGGCAGTTTAATAATTTTTGCTGGAAATATAATATTCCGTATCGGAGGTTATATTTACCGTTTATTAATGGCTATGCTTTTAGGGCCTACTATGTATGGTGTTTTAGGTATTACATTGCCCTTTCAAGGTATTTTCCAAACTTTAGCTGCCGGAGGTCTTCCGCCAGCTATTGCAAAATACGTTGCCGAGTATAATGCTGTCAACGATTCGGATATGGCCAGACAAACCATTTACACTGCTTTAAAAATAATGGTATTTTTAGGTTTATTTTTGGGCGTTTTAATGATTTTTGTCATTGCTCCGCTGTTAGCCAATGATTTTTTACATAAGCCTCTTGCTTTAGTTCCTTTACAGATTGTTGGGCTTATAACTCCTTTCAGTGTTATTTTAGGTGCATTTAGAGGAGCATTTCAGGGTGTTTATAAGATGGAGTATATTCTCTATACTCGTGCTATTGAACAGCTTTTCATGATTTTGTTTGCAACAGCCTTTGTATTGATAGGTTTTTCAACTGTTGGTGCGCTATGGGGTACTGTTATCGGTTATTCAATGGCTGCTTTTGCAGCAGTTTATATTTTTAAGGTATATATGCCCCAATATATTCCTGAAGCCAATCCTGATTTTGTTTTTACAAAAAGACAGGAGTTAAGGCTTGCAGGAACTTTAGTCAAATTTTCAATTCCTGTAATTATAACAGCTATTGCTGAAATGCTTATTTATAATATCTGTACCATTGTCATGGGTAAATTTTTAACTTTGGATGCTGTTGGTTTTTTTGCAGCAGCTGATCCTATTGCCCGTTTGCCGTTAATGATTTCAATTTCTGTGGCTACTACAATTTTACCTGCTTCATCTGAAGCTTTTAAAGTTAAAGATATTCCGACGTTACAGAAATATGTAAATGAATCATATAAGTATTCATTATTATTGGTTGTGCCAATGTGTGTAGGTCTTGCATTATTCGCAGTTCCTACTTTAAGAGTTTTGTATTTTGCTAAACCGGAATATGTTGCTGGTGCTATGGCTTTGGCTATTTTAAGTTTAGGTATGACTTTTTATTCAATATTTGCTATTTCTACCAGTATTGTTCAGGGTATTGGTAATCCTCGTATCCCAATGTATATTTTAATAATTGGTTCTATTGTTACAGGTGTTTTAAGTTGGGTTTTAGTTCCTTATATGGGTATTGCTGGTGGAGCTCTTGCTACTACTCTCGCATGTTTTGGTATGATGGTTCCTATAGTTTATTCAGTATTTAAATTGACTAAGGCAAAATTCCAGTCATTGCCTGTTATTAAGATTATGGCTGCTTCGGCCATTATGGGTATTTTTGCTTTATTCATTCCTAAAGATGCCTGGTGGTTATTCCCTGGAATTTTTGCATGTATTATTGTTTACTTCTTTGCATTGATTTTGGTTAGATTTTTCACAAAAGAAGATATTGAATCTCTAAGGGCATTGTCCTCAAAAGTCGGACCTATTTCAACAATTACAAATAAAATTCTTGATTTTGTTGAAAGGGTGGAATTTAGAAATAAGTAGTCTAAATCTTTTTTTTTTAACTTAAGGTCATTCTGCATCAGGATATTTTTGGACTCTGAAATTTAAAAGTTCATTATAGGGTTTATGAGATTATAAAAAAAGTCCACTGAACAAAAATTCATAATCTAAAATAGCCTCCAGAAAACACAAAAAATAATAGTAAACGCAATAAAATTAATTTAAGGAAATAGTACACCAAATGGTGCAATTCGTTTACGACTTAAACGAAGTTCGGGGGTATTCTTGCATTTTTAAGATAAAGTTACATTACTGAGATTATCCCCACCAAACTCAACAATGTTGACATTGCAAAACGTATTTTGATAGGGTCCATACAATTCTAACCATTATACATTTTTTATCTAAATGTATTCCAATTTTAATAGTAAATATTATTTTATATAAACAATATAATTAATAGTATTATATATCTTTGGAGGATTAATATGACTGATGTTAAGGCGGGTGTTGAATATAAGATTAATGTAGATGGTAATTCTTTTCTACTAGATAACAAGAAATATCAGCTACTTGAATCCATTTTGGATACCGGTTCTTTAACGGAATCTGCTAAAATGGTTAGAATTTCTTATAGGACTGCATTAAATTATATTGATAAAATAGAGTCCACCCTTCAGGTAAAAATTGTTAATACTACTAAGGGAGGTAAAGGTGGTGGTGGGGGCACTACTTTAACCGAAGAAGGATATTCTATTTTAAAAGAATGTAAAAAGATTAATGCAATAATGGAACTTCATAAGGATGTTAATGAAATCGAAGCAGAAGTTTTGGCAATTGATGAATCAAAAGGGGTCATGACAGTTAAAATGACCAGTTTTGAGGTTAATATTCCTTTAAACAAGAATTATGTGGTTGGAGATAAACTTTTAGCATTAATAAGTTATGACAATATCTTTTTAATGTTGGAACCACAGAAATCCAGTATTCGTAATATAATTAAAGGAAATATTGTTGAAATGAAGTTAAATAATGAGATTATTCGTGTTAATGTAGATGTTGGGGGAGTTAATATCTTTTCTGACATTACAGTATCTGCTGAAAAAGAATTAAATCTCACTATTGGTAAAGAAGTATATATTGGATTTAAAGCTATGTCTGTAGCTACTTTGAAGTTGTAATTAATTTTTTGGTGAGTTCATGTTACGAATTGAGGTTGATGAATCTAAATGTATTGGCTGCGGAAAATGTTCTGAGATTTGTCCAAAAGCAGCTAAAATTTGGAAAGTTACTAACGTTGCACATATATTGGATTTAAGATATTGTCATGTTTGTACCTTATGTGCAATGGAATGCCCTACAGACTGTATTAAAATTATACGTGATGGACCAAAAGACTAAATACTTTAAGCTAAAATCAATTATTTGGTAGGTAATTATTATGGGTCGAATTGCTAATGTTGAGCGTAAAACATCTGAGACTGATATAAAAATTAAAATGAATCTTGACGGTGTTGGAAATTATAATATTTCTACAGGCGTAAATTTCTTTAATCATATGCTGGAGTCATTTTCCAAACACAGCATGATTGATTTGGAGATAATAGCCAGCGGTGATGTTCAAATCGATGATCATCATACAATTGAAGATGTAGGAATTTTGTTGGGGCAAGCTTTTCTTGAAGCTATTGGTGAAAAAGTAGGTATTAGAAGGATGGCTCATGCAATGGTACCTATGGATGAATCTATTGCAACTGTTGCAATTGATATAAGTGGGAGAAGCTATTGCAACATGAACTTAAACTTTAAAAATGAAAAGATTGGTGACATGACATCAGATATTGTTGTTCATTTCTTTGAATCATTCGCATCTTCCGCTAAATTAAACATTTATGGGGAAGCTAAGGGTGAAAATGATCATCATCAGTGTGAAGCTGTTTTTAAGGCATTTGCGAAAGCATTAAAAGATGCTATAAAAATAGAGCATGACCAAATACCATCAACAAAAGGAATTATCTAATTTTAATGGAATTTTTTTCCATTATTTTATCTTATTTTTTAGAAATAATTTTAAAAAAAGTTAAAAAAAATAAGTAGAAGTTAATCTACTTATTCTGGTTTTGAGATTAAGTCGGTTTTGCATCCAACGTTTCCTTCTTTCATGTGAGGAGTTCTTAAAACAGTATCGTTGGATTTTTCGAGTTCTCTTGCTTCTTGTGCTAATTTAGCAGCAGCAGCAGCGATTTCGTGTGCAGCAGCAACTAAAGGAATGAAGTTTTCGAATCCTTTGGTCATGAAACAACCTTTCATGTCTAAGTTTGCGACAGATCCAGCCATTTCGTATGCAGCAATAGCTTTTGCTTTTGCGTATGGGTTAGCAAATTCAGCAGCTTCAACAGCTTTTTCAGCAGTAATAATGAGTTTTGGTAATTCGATAGCGTCTCCAGCGTCAGCAGCAGCAATTACACCGTCAATAGTTTTTTGTACTAATCTTAATGCTCCGGTTTCTGCTAATACTTTTAAGATATCTGCGTTGAAGATAGCCATTTCAGTTGGGTCTAACCATTCTCTTTTAGCACCAATCATTGGGTCAGACATTACAATAATGTAACCTAAACCTTGTTCATCCATTTCATCTTTTTTACCTTTACCTGGTGCGTCACCAATGATGATTGCAGGTAAATCTTTTTCGGATAAAAGTTCTCTTGCTTTAGCAGGACCAGGTGCTCCTGGGTTTGGAGAAATGAATATTGCGAAATCAGGTCCGAAAGCGTCTATTTTAGGAACGACGTCTTCTACTTGTTCAGGGTTCATTTTTGCTCCAGATCCAAATACTCTTACATCTATATTTGGTCTGTCTGCTCTTTCGTCTAACAACAAATCGATAACAGGTGAAGTACCAATGTTACCACTTTTTATAATAGCAATTTTAACTACCATATTAAATATCTCCTATATTTGTAATTAACTATATGATAGGAAAATTATTTAAATCTTATTATTTAATTATTCTATACAATCATGTAATATTTTTATAAAAAATTATACAATTCATAAATAATATAAAATTATTTTACAATAATTAATAGTTATTTAGAAAAAATTTATATTTTATTTAGTTTTGATTAAACTAAATTTTGACATTATTTTAGAAAATTTGGTAGAAATTTTTTAATTGTGAATTTTAAAATAATAAAAAAAGCAGTGGTTCCGACGAGACTCGAACTCGTGATCCCCTCCTTGTAAGGGAGGTATCATACCACTAGACCACGGAACCAACAAAATATATTATGACTTTAATATTATATAAGTGTTTCGTTAGATTCTTTTTTAAAGTCCCATATTGATATTGTTCATCATATCTATTCATTAATTATAAATAAGAATAATTCAATATTAATTATTTAGAAAAAAAGATGTGATATATATGGCTTGGGATGATACAGCAACTAAAGTATGGATGGACGGAGAACTCATTGATTGGAAAGACGCAACAATCCACTCACTTTCTCACGTAGTCCATTATGGAACAAGTGTTTTTGAAGGTATACGCGCATATAAAAATGAAAATGGTGTAGCTATTTTCCGTTTAAAAGAACATGTGCGTAGATTATTTGATTCTGCAAAAATATACAAAATACCTATTCCATATACTGAAGAAGAAATTGCAGAGGCAATCAAAGAAACTATGAGAGTAAATGATTTAGAATCAGGTTATATACGTCCTATTGTATTTAGGGGATATGGTGAATTAGGTGTTAATCCTTTAAACTGTCCTGTAAATGTTGTTATTGCTGCTTGGGAATGGGGTTCATACCTAGGTGAAGAAGGAATGGCTAATGGTGTAGATATTGGTGTTTCTTCATGGAGAAAACCTGCTCCTGATACTTTCCCTGCTATGGCAAAATGTGGTGCTAACTATATGAACTCTCAATTGGCTAAACTTGAAGCTATTGAACATGGTTATGATGAAGCAATCATGCTTGATTATGCAGGTTATGTTTCTGAAGGAAGTGGAGAAAACATATTTTTAGTAGAAGATGGTACATTACACACTCCATCACTTAACTCTTCAAACTTAAGAGGTATTACCCGTGATTCAATTATTAAAGTAGCTAAAGATTTAGGCTACGAAGTTATTGAAGAAACAATTACCCGTGAAAGATTATATCTGGCTGATGAAGTATTTTTCACTGGAACTGCAGCTGAAGTAACACCAATCAGATCTATTGATGGCAAAACCATTGGTATCGGTAAAAGAGGTCCTGTTGCAGAAAAAATACAGTCAACATTCTTCGACATTGTTGAAGGTAAAATTGAAGATAAATTTGGATGGCTGGATTATATTTAAGGTGTGTAATAAATGGATATTCTTCAGGGAATTATTATCGGTATTGTTCAGGGATTAACTGAATTTTTACCGGTAAGTAGTTCTGCACACTTAATCTTTATTCAGAATATTTTGGGTGTTGAAAGCTCTCTTGCTTTCGATACTTTTCTTCATTTGGGAACTTTGCTGGCAGTTTTAATTTATTTCCGTGCAGATATTATTAAAATGATTGAAGCATGGATTTTAAGTATCGGTGACATTTTCCAGCATAGATTTAAGGAAGGATTTTACTCAGATCCTTATAAAAGACTTTCATGGTATGTTATTATAGCAACTATTCCTGTAGGTCTTGTTGGAGTATTATTTGAAAGTCAGGTTGATGCATTGTTTGCCGGTGCATTATATGTTCCGGGATTTTTCCTCTTTGTAACGGGTACAATATTATACTTGTCTCAAAGAATGGCTTCAGGACAAATTGACATGTCCCATATGGGATGGTTCCAATCATTATTTATGGGATTGGGCCAAGCTTGTGCAATCATGCCGGGACTGTCCAGATCAGGTACAACCATTGCTGCAGGTCTTGTAATGGGTCTTGATAAAGAGTTCGCAGCTAAATTCAGCTTTATATTATCCATACCTGCTATTTTTGGAGCATTTGTTATCCAATTAAAGGATATTGGATTATCAATGAGCGGTGACGGTGCTGCTATTATTTTAGGATTTACTGCAGCTTTCATTTCCGGATATCTTGCTATTAAATGGTTGCTTGATTTAATTCAAAATAAAAGTTTGGATATTTTTGCTTACTACTGTTGGATAGTTGGTATTGTAGTATTTATGGGTTCTATTACCCACATATTCTAAAAAAATTAATGAATGTAGTTTTTAACTACATGTTTTTTCTATTTTTTTTCTTAATTTTTCTAAAGGAACACCGCGTGCTAAAGCAGTAAACATAGCCCCTCCGGCTCCGGCTCCTTCTTTTACAAATCCATCAAGATAATTTTTCAGTCCGTCATGGTCGGATTCTTCGAATTTAGGGTCAACGGAGTGAAGTGTAATATCATCATCGATTTGTTTTAAAAGCCCGATTAAATCGGCTGTTTCATCACCTACAACAAAAACGGTTGTTGCCAGATTAATTGTTGAAAAATCAAAGTTAGGCTTAATTGATTTTATAACAGCACATGCTGCAGCCATTTGCGTTCCTCCAGCTAATATTAAAGGTATTTGTCCGTCAACACCTAATACAAAACCGGATATTGCAGCCAAAGTAGGATCACCTACAGCACCAATTGCCTGAAGGCCATCGATATTATCGGTTTCCGGGTTTAAACCTGCATTTTTCAGACCTTCATCAACGACTTTAGTTTTCATATCATGAGGGTTGTGAGGCATACTGCCACTTACCTTTTCATTTGCATCATAGCCTAATGCTCTTAGGACTCCTAATGCAGTTGTTGTTCCTGCAGCAATACTTTCTCCAATTATTAACATGGGATGGCGTCTTGCAAGTTCAGCACCTAATTCGCGAGAATTTTCATAAATTTCCAATGGGTTTAAAACACCTTTTCCGGTTCTGATGTCTCTTCCATAATCGTTTCCAAGCTTCATGCATTCAATATGAGGTTTAATTTTACATCCAGCATCTGCAATGATAAATGGGATATCAGCTATTTCCAATGATGCTTTCGTAAGCATTGCTGGAGTTGGAGCTGCAGCTTTGCCGACTACGGTTTGAGGTATTTCTTCCATACATTCGACATGACCTAAAACCATCAGTTCAGAATCTGCTGCCGGAGTATATTCTGTTAGTTCGGGTGTTGCACCTGCACCGGATAGTCCAGGTATCAATGATGTTTCTGTAGTACCAATTGTACAAATAAATACCGGATCAATTACTTCTCCTAAATATTCCATTAATTCTGTTGATCCGTATGTTGTTATTCCTTCAATCATAATTTTTCCTCTATTTTTCCTAATAATTCTATAATTTTTTTATTTTGATTAATAATCTTTTGATTTTGTAAAAATATTCTATTAAGGTAATCTGAAGTAGTTTTTTCAGGCTTTCTGTTATATGTTTTACCATCTCTAGCTCTTGGAGGGATACTATCGAGCAGTTCGTTTCTTGTTGGTGCTTCTTTTGGTCTTGCAGGAATCATTCCTTTACTTTTTGGTCCGTCTTCTTTCATTTCTTCAACATAACTGTGTGAGACTTCTTTTTTACCTTTTTCATCTAGAAGCTCCATTAAACGATTATCAACAGCCTCTTCACCTATAAGCATTTCCTGTTCAACTTCATGGTATAATCTCTTCTGAATGTTGTATGCATCATAAATAGGAATTCCTCTTTTTTGAGTTTCTTCTTTAAAGGCATCATTGATGTGAATATCTCCAGTCAGTTTATTTACTCTTTTTTCCTCAATAGTGTTTGTGTTATAAAATCCCATAGTAATCAATTTTGTTTTTATCAATTAAATAATTTAAAATATTATATGTAAGGACATATAAAAGTTATATATTAATTAATTTTCATGGTTGATATTGTGATATGTTTGGGAATTGAAGGAACTGCAGAAAAAACAGGGGTTGGTATTGTTGATGGTGATGGTAAAATATTGGCTATGGCCGGTAGTCAGTTATATCCGGAAAAAGGAGGTATCCATCCAAGAATCGCTGCAGAACACCATGCAGAATGGATTCCTAAACTAATTCCTCAAGCTATTGAAGAAGCGGGACTCAATTATTCTGATTTGGATTTAATTTCTTTTTCACAGGGTCCGGGTTTAGGGCCTGCTTTAAGAATCGTTGCAACATCTGCAAGATCTCTAGCATTATCACTCAATAAACCAATAATTGGTGTAAATCACTGTATTGGTCATGTTGAGGTTGGCAAGCTGGATACTGGTGCGGTTAATCCTGTTTCTTTATATGTCAGTGGAGGAAACAGCCAGGTCATTGCTTTTGAAAGTGGCCGTTATAGAATTTTCGGTGAAACTTTGGATATTGCTATTGGAAATTGTCTCGATCAGTTTGGTCGTGAAACCGGTCTGGGCCATCCTGGCGGACCTGTTGTAGAAAAATTGGCTAAAAATGGAAGTTATATTGATTTGCCTTATGTTGTAAAGGGAATGGACTTTTCATTTTCAGGACTCTTGTCTGCCGCATTAAGACAGCACCAGAAAGGAACGGATATTGAAGATATCTGTTTTTCACTTCAGGAAACTGCATTTGCAATGCTTGTTGAAGTAACAGAACGTGCGCTCTCACATACTCAAAAAGATGAGGTGATGCTGTGTGGCGGTGTATCAGCCAATTCAAGATTACGTGAAATGCTTAAAACAATGTCTGAAGAGCATGGGGCCAAATTCTACATGCCTGAAATGAAACTGTGTGGTGATAACGGGGTCATGATTGCATGGCTTGGATTACTAATGTGCAGGGAATTCGGACCGATGGATTTGTCAGATACAGGTATTATTCAAAGGTTCAGAACAGATGAAGTTGATATTCCATGGATTGACAATACTAAAAGCTATTTGAAATTATCTGATGATTTAATTGCAAAAGGAGCAGAATCAAATATTATTAAAAGTTCATATATGGGACAAAATGCAGTCATAAAAGCAAGAATTCCTAAAAACTATAGAATTCCTGAAATAGACAATAAAATCAGAAAGTCCAGATGCAAGCTTGAAGCGAAATTATTGTCAGATGCTAAGCGTGTCGGAGTCAGAACGCCAATACTTTATGATGTTGATTTGGCTGAAAAATCCATATTGATGGAGGAAATTGATGGAATAATGCTTAAGGAAGTCATTGATGAAAACCTGGCATTCAAGGTTGGATGTGAAATATCCAAATTGCATTCTGCGGATATTATTCATGGAGATATTACTTCCTCAAATATAATGCTTTCTGATGAGGATTTGGTATTTCTGGACTTTGGGCTTGGCCGTTACTCTGATTTGGATGAGGATAAGGCTGTTGATTTGCTTGTTTTAAAAAAATCTCTTCAAAGCATAGATTATGAAAAAGCTATTGCTTACTTTGATTGCGTTTTGAAAGGTTATGGGGATTCAAAAGTCATTAATAATATATCAGATATTGAAAAACGTGGCCGCTATACTCATTGAAATTCATAGATAATTATATAAAAAATTGCATTCAAAAGTATTTTTATGATAACATTTATAACTGGTAACGAACATAAAGTTATAGAAGCAGAGAATATTTTTAGAAATTATGACATTAAACTTGAGCATATTGACTTAGGTTACATGGAACCTCAGGGAACTCTTGAGGAAGTAGCTATGTTTGGTGCAAAATATGCTAGTCATAAGCTAAATAGACCTGTGATTGTTGAAGATGCTGGTTTATTCATTAAAGCTTTAAATGATTTTCCGGGAACGTATTCACATTATGTGCAGGATACATTAGGAAATCAGGGAATTTTAAAGCTATTAAATAATGTTTCTGACCGTTATGCCGAATTCAGGTCAGTTATTGGGTACTGCACCCCCAATTCTGAGCCCAAGACTTTTTTAGGCAAGGTCGAAGGAGAAATATCAGTTGAAGAAAGAGGAGATTTAGGATTTGCTTTTGATCCTATATTTTATGTACCTAGTCTTGATAAGACATTTGGTGAACTAACAACTGAAGAAAAAAACCAATTTTCACATAGAAAAAATTCATTAAAAAAATTTATCGAGTGGTATTCTACTCAAGATTAATTATTTATATAATTTAGGTGTTTATTTATGGCAAGACCAGAATGGGTAACTTATAGTAACGAAGAAATTGAAGAAATGATTTTAAAATTTAACAGAGAAGGTAAAACTACTTCCGAAATTGGTATTATCTTAAGAGACCAATACGGAATTCCTAAAGTCAAAGATGTAACTGGTGAAAGAATCACTGAAATCTTAAAAAGAAACAATCAAGCTGGCGAATACCCAGAAGATTTAATGAACTTAATCAGAAGAGCAGTTAACATCAGAGACCACTTAGAAGAAAATCCTAAAGATTTACACTCAAAAAGAGGTTTAACTATCATTGAATCAAGAATCAGAAAATTAGCTACATATTATGTAAATGAAGGCGAATTACCAGAAGGTTGGAGATATAATCCACAACAAGCAGCACTCCTTGTTAAATAGGGCTACTGAAGCTAGTAATATGCTCAAAGAGCATATTGAAAATGATGAAGTTATTCGTATAATTTCACATAATGATGCTGATGGTATATCAGCAGCAGCTGTAATAGCGAATGCTTTAAAGGAAGAAAATGCTCAATTTCACACTACTATAGTGCCAAGATTAAAAGAGGATGTTATAAATCAGCTCAGACATGAGCAACATGATTTATTCATCTTTTCTGATATGGGCAGTTCTTTCGTTAAAGAGTTGAATACCTTTAAAAGTGATGTTATTATAGCTGATCACCATCAGGTGGATGGAACTGAATCTGAAAGTAATCTTGTTCATGTCAATCCACATTTATTTGAAATTGATGGTAGTAAAGATTTATCCGGAGCAGGTTCTGCATATTTATGTGTTCGTGATTTGGATAAAAAGCATTTTGCTTATTTTGCACTTATCGGTGCTTTTGGTGACATGCAAGGTCAGGAAGGGTTCACTGGTGTTAATAAATTAATTTTGGATGATGCAAAAGAAAGTAACCTTGAAATTAATGAGGATTTAAAGATTGTATCAAAAGCATCAGAACCGTTATTCAAATCCCTTGCTTATACTTTTACGCCTCCATTGCCTGGAATTAGTGGTGATTTGGAAGGTGCAACAACTTTTTTAGAAAAAATCGGTTTATCCTATGGTATTAAGTTCACTGACTTGGCCGATGAAGAAAAAGATGTATTAACCGCTGAATTAATTAAAATAAATCCTGATATTTTTGGGGATTGCTATTTAATCCCAAAAGAAATTCCTATGCTAAGGGATTTGGAGGAATATGCTTATATTCTTGATGCATGCGGTAAAAACAAAAAGTTCGGTTTAGGTTTAAGCATTTCCTTGGGTGAGCGAGAAAAAGCACTGTCAAATGCTACGGAATTGCAACGCAAATACCGTGATCAAATTGTAAAAGGCCTTGAATGGGTTAAAAGAGAAGGTGCTGTTCAATTAAATTCTTCACAATATTTATATAGTGAAGATAAAGTTTTAAAGTCTGTAATGGGTACTATTGCTAGTATCGGTTTATCTGTTGAATTAATCGATTCATCAAAACCTGTACTGGGCCTATCAAGACTTCATAATGATATAAAAATTTCTGGAAGAACTACAAGAGATATGGTTGATAAAGGAGTAGATTTGGGAAAGGCTTTACGTGATAGTTCAAACAATTTTGGTGGAACTGGAGGAGGTCATGATATTGCTGCCGGTGCTATGATACCATATGAAAGTAAAGATAAGTTCCTTCATTTATTTGATGAAATGATTGAATATCAATTAAATAATGATTAATATGTTTTTGACAAAAAAAGAAGAACAGATGTGTGATGGTGAATTCGGTGAAACCATCCGTAAAAGTATGGATATTCTAGTTGCTTTGGGTGATATTTATGGAGCTTCTAAACTGGTTGATATTACTTCGGCACAGGTATCTGGTGTTTCATATAAAACTATCGGTCAGGCAGGTCTGGAATATTTGGAAGACTTGGCCAGTGAAGAATTTGAATATTCTGGAATTAATGCTTCACTAAACCCTCCTGGAACTGATTTGGATAATTGGGAAGCTTTAGGATTTCCAAAAGAATTTTCAATTAAACAAAATCAGATTGTAGATGCTTATGGAAAACTTGGGATTTCTAAAACGTGTACCTGTACACCATATCTTGTGGGCAATGTTCCAAGATTTAGAGATCATGTATCCTGGTCTGAATCATCTGCAGTAGCTTACGTTAATTCTGTTATTGGTGCTCGTACAAATCGTGAAGGAGGTCCTGCAGCTCTTGCAGCCGCTATTGTTGGAAAGACTCCTCTTTATGGATTCCATTTGAAACAAAATCGCAGGGCAAACCTGATTGTCAATGTCAGCACTGAATTGTCCGGAGCTGACTGGGGAGCATTAGGTTATATTGTTGGAAAAACAGTTGGTGGGGGAGTTCCTTACTTTAAAGTTAAAAATACTCCAAACAACAATGATTTAAAAACTTTGGGCGCAGCTTTAGCATCATCCGGTTCTGTGGCATTATACCATATGGAAAATGTAACTCCTGAATGGGATAATGCAGATAGGGAAGAAGTTGAAGATTACATGTTTGTTGATGATAAGGATATTTTAGAAACTCGCCAAAAATTAACAACAACAGACCGTGAAGCAGATTTAATTTGTTTGGGTTGTCCTCATGCTTCGTTGGAAGAAATAAAAAATGTTGCAAATATTGTAAACGGAAAAACTATTAAAAACAAATTATGGATTTGTACTTCTGTATCCGTTAAAGCAACAGCTGACAGAATGGGATATACTGAAATTATTGAAGCTGCAGGCGGAAATGTAGTATGTGACACCTGTATGGTTGTAGCTCCAATCGAAGATATGGGCTTTGAAGTTATTGGTGTTAATTCAGCAAAAGCTGCCAATTACGTTCCGTCAATGTGCGGACTTGATGTAGTTTATGATGATGTGGAAAAACTTATTCATTTTGAATAATTTTTTGGGAGTGTCCGATAATTATTTGATTTTCGAATCTCCTTTATTTTTATCTTAAAAATGCAAGAATACTCCGACTTCTTAGGTCGGGGATGAATTGCAATGTATGGGATACTTATTGATAAATGGTGGGTTTTTTCTTTTTTGAGGATGTGACGCAAAATTTTTAATCAAATTTTGTGTTTTTGATTTTTTTATAAATTTTCTTTTTTTTTAGTTGTTTTTTCTGACTTCATAGTATGTAAAATTAAAATAAAAATAAGTAAAATAAAATTAAAAAGTAGTGACTTCGTGTCACGCCCCCAAATAGTAAAAAAAGAAAAAAATATGATTTTTTTCTTGTTAACGAACTTATCTAATTTTTATATTTTTTAATTATACCTCCTACTGCGATAATTGCAATTATTGCCAGTATTATCCACCAAAGATTGCTGTCTCCACTATTTGTTTGAGGGTTGTCAATAGCTTTGCTGACAGAGCTGCTGGCTGATTGATTGGTTGTATTATCATTATCTAGTGATACTCTATTCACATCACCATTTAATGAATCAGCATTAACAATATCACTATTATCACTATTATCACTACCTCCATAAGGAGCATCCTTTTGAGATTTTTGATTTTGATTATTAGTTTCATTGTTAGTCGCACCGAATCCCATGAGAATAACAATTCTATAGGTTTTCATTTCACCGTTATCAGGGTTAATTACAACAACCTTATGCTCGCCACGGCTTAATGAATTAAATTCGAATAAAGCATTACCTTCATTATCATTAATAACAGAATAACAAGGAGTTAAGTGTTTGTTGTGTATAAATTGCTCCACCATAATTATCTGCCATATTATTATAAAAATAAGAATTTTCAACATATAATTCTCCAACAGAATAAATTGCTCCACCATCTCCATCATCAAGCGCATTAGATGTGAATTGGCAATTTATAATTCTAAGTGCTTTATTTACACCAAAGTGCATATGCATCTTGAAACTTCAATGTTTCTGTCCAGAAATCTGACAGACTTTTTGTTAAATGAATTTTAACATGGTATTTTTGGATTTTCTAAATCTAAGATTGTTGTAGGTACTTTATTGTTACTGAAATCAGCACGTGGTAGAACTTCTGTTATTATCTCGCCGACAACATCAATACCGAAACCTATTGCATTAAATAAAGCTTCTGAACCGACGGTAACTACTCCATTAACAACTTTGAAACATACACGACCTATTAAAGATGTTAAAGCTCCGGATATACCATCAAATGCACCTGCAATAACCATCATTAGTAAACAATTGTAGATATTGAAATTATGATCCAAATAAACTCCTTCTATAAGTTCTTCAGCACCTGCAAGAATGCCTCCACCAACAAAACAGATAGCACCGGCAACTCCTTCACTGAAAAAATGACCACAAACTAAAACCATAGCAACACATAATAGTACTTCAACACCTCTTATAACCCATCTAAGAACTTCACTGGGTGCGTCTGATGTGACTTTGAGGGTGCTTGTTAAAACGCCATTATTTATAACATATGAATTGCCGAGTATAACACATTTTGCATCTTTACCATAATTATAGATTTCTTTACCTTCATCAGCTTTTGAATCAATGAATGTACAATTATCGATTGTTATTTCACCAAAATCATTATAGATTGCTCCCCCATCATCTTCGGCAACGCTTTTTTTGAAAGTAAAGTTGTTTAAAATCATAATACCGTAATGATTAAAGATGGCACCACCATTTTCTGCATTACTATTGATGAAATTACATCTATCACCATAAATTAATCCCACATTGTTGTAAATAGCTCCGCCATCACCATAAGCGGTATTAGATGTGAAATTACAATCTATGAGGCTTATGATTCCTTTTTCGTTATAAATTGCACCACCATGTTTTGCATAACCTCCTTCAAATGTGGAGTCTGATATTGTTATTAATCCCTCAGCATTATAAATTGCACCGCCATAATCATTCATTATCATATAATCTATTCTATTATTGTTAAAATGTGAATAACTAATGGATATTGAACCTTTATTAAATATAGCGGTATTAAATCTACTGATAGTTAGGTTAGTTATAGAACAAAATTGGCCTTGAACAATTTTAATAAAATTATATTCGTTTGAATCGGCATAGTTTTTTACGCTGATTGTTGCCCCATTTCCGAATATATAAATATTTTCCACATTTGGCATATATATTGCTCTTTGATTAATATTATAGGTTTTAGCTGATGTAAAGTTTAAAATTAAAAATTTCACATGTCCAATGTTGTCCATCATATTTAAAAAGTTTTTATAATCAGTTTCAGTATTAATGTTTACACATGTGATTTCATCATTATGGTTTAAAACTAAGCAAGTTGCTCCCTGGGAAGTATAGATGTTATTTCCATCATTAGTCTCAAGACTAGATTTTTTGCTAGAATAACCAGTATTATCTTTGAATTCGCAATCAACAAAAGTGGATTGACTTCCTTTTTCGTTATAAATTGCACCTCCATATTTTGCATAATTGTCTAAAAAATAACAGTCTGAACATTTTAAAATACCCCAGTTTCTTATTGCTCCACCATAATCCTCTTCAGAAATATAATCGACTTTGTTATTTTTTAATACTACATTTTTTATTTGACATGTTCCATAGTTTAGTATGGCTGTATTGAAACCGCTTATTGTCATATTATTCATCCATACAGTGGAACCCATATCAACATTTAAAAAATGATTTTCGTCTTTTTTATTTGGATTACTAATAGCTATTGTTGCCCCATTACCTCTAATAATGAGATTTTTCACATGACCCAATTTTATTAATTCGGATGACCATGGGCTAAATTCAAGTTTAAGATTATTTTTAAAATCTATAATTATCGCATCAAATTGACAGTTTTCGGTTGAAACTGATTTAGCTACTTTTTTAAAACTATCTAAATCAAAGACCTGTAGCATGCCTACATTAAGGGTAGTGTTGTCTGCTAGCGTTAATATAAATGTATTGTTTGAAGTTTGGTTTATTTTGTATTCGCTAGATGCAACTATGTCAGTTACATTAATTAGATTTTCTACCTTGGTTTTATCATTTTCTGAGTTACTGTTCTGTATAACAGTCAAATCATCTATATGATTACTGTGTGGCACTATATTTTCTTCTGAAGTCATATTATCCGTAGTTGTTGAATCGATTTGTGTACTTGAAAAATCATCAAAACTCAAACCACCAATATTTCGATAAGCCTCCATATCGACATGATCTCCAAGAAGATTTTCATTATTTCCTATATTATCATTAACTTCACATGCATTTATTGATGAAACTGAAACCAATAAAATTGCAATTAGTATTAGTGTTAATGAAATATTTTTTATAAGATTCATGTTATCACCGTATTTTTCCTATATTTTTTCTTCTGTATTATGTCTTAAAGTCTCAAATTAATTAGACAGTTAATTTATCGCTATAAATCATTGACATTACTTTTAATCCCTCCGTATGAACTTCATTGGGATAAATTGAGCTTATATCAATATCACCATCTGAATCAAATAGATTTTCTATTAATTTTTCAATATCGTTTCCTTTAATACTATCAATAAATTTGACAATAAAATTCTGATCAGCAGTTTTATCGCAATGGGTAATTATGGAGGTGTCATAGTTTGTCCATACATTGTTTACTATTGCAACTCCTCCTTCGCCAATACAGACATCATCACCTTTGCCATATGCCTCATTTCCACTAAAATAACAATCTTTTAAATTTATCATGCCTTGGCTGAATACTGCTCCACCATATTTTGCATAATTATTTGTGAATCTACAATTTTTGCAATCTACAATGCCGGTGGATATTATTGCAGCGCCGTAATCTCTATAAATCAAATAATCCATTCTATTATGATTAAATGTAACGGAATCTAGAATACATTCTCCTGCAAAGTTTTCAATACCAGTATTAAAACCTTCAATGGTTAAGTTACTAACAGACAGTATTTTATTTTCTCCTAAAATGGCCCATTTATTCTCATCGCTATCACTTGACTTTGTATAGATTTTTGTTCCATGGCCATTGATGTTTATAATATCGAAACCTCCTCCATTGAGGTTGAGTGAATGTTTGCTGTTGATAGTAAACGCATCGCAAAAATCTATGTTTAATCCAAAACTTATTGGATACTTACATCTAACAGAATTTGCAAGTACTGTATTGGAATTAAGCAAACAGTCTTCATCATAATTAAATAGGTATGCTAAAATGCTATTGAAGCATTTTACAGATGTAGATATTGCATTTACATAATCGCTTTCAAGTCTAGTGCTGGAAAAAATCTCAATACTTTTAACCATGGTCAGGGTATTATAATAATCTCCAAAGTATATCATATCATAAAAAATGTTATTGATGTTTAGAATATTTTTAAATTTATAATTTTTTGTAAATGAGATATCATCGAAATATTTGGTTATATGTAGGGTAAATTCATGATTATTACTGTCATATTCCCCATAATACAACATGCCGTTGTCAAGGTAAGATAAATTTCCATTGGTTAATACATTATACACTAAGGGGACCAAATCAATGTTTTCATTTATCACTGGAGACTTAAAGGAATACGCCAGGTATTTTACATCAATATTTGTTTTTGCTCCGTCAATGTATAGTATATTATCCTTGTAAGCATTATTTTTTAGAGTTATGTTTTCGCGTTTGTAATCAAAGTAAATTGCTTCGTGGGATAATTGGGAACTGGAATTGACAAAAATTGAATTAATGATTGTATTATTGAAGCCTCCAATATAAATTGCTCCCCCAACACCTCGGGCAATGTTATTTATAAAAAGACAGTCGTCAATAATGCCGTTATTTCCGCTCCAGCTTAATGCTCCACCATTAATCGCGTAATTTTCATAGAATGTACAACCTGAAATTACTCCATTGTCTCCCATCCATTGGATGGGACTACAACTTTCTGTGTAGGTATAAAACATCTCATCATCAAGTGGTTTTCCTGAATATCCGCCAATTTTAGGGCCTTTACCATCAAATGTATGGCTTTTTAAAGAAAGTCCATGGAATTCAAAGTTAATGAAAGTTAAATTATAAATCTTAACATTGTTTGCAGTAATTTTAAATAGTCCTGATAAATTTTGCCCGTCCATGGTGTGGCCATTTCCGTTAATGATTATGTCATTTTTATCGATAGTGATGTATTGTTTAGATGTGTTAATTTCACCGTTGAACGAATAATCTCTATCAATGTCATATGTCTCTCCAGGACTAAGATTTTGGATATTATCGTTCAATTCATCATAATCACCTAAAACATTCCCGTCTTCTAGATGGGTTTCATAACTTCCATTGACAGGAATATTCATATTATCATCATTTAATTCCTTATTAAATGTTATATTATCAACATCACTTGCAAATACGCAAAATAATCCTATTATGATATAAAAACAAAATATAGTAAATACTGTTAATTTTAAACTTCTTGTACAAAATTTCATTCACTCACCCTCTATTTTGGTTTTGCATTTTCTTGTAAAATTTTATTTTTAGGCATGACTAAATTTAATGCAATGTATGATTTACATTACATATAAATGTTTTGGATAATAAGTAGTTGTTCAAATTTTAAAAATCCATAATGTATGATATGGAGTAATATTTTTGTATATTCTATAAATTGATGTAAAAAAGTATTTTTATATTAAAATTATTTTACAATATATTTTGAATGATTTTACAATAGATTTTTTTATTTTACTATAATCTTTTAAATAATCATTTTAAGGATTATTTTAGTTTTATTTTATAAATAAAATTATTATATTTGTTTTTAATATTGGATTTAGAGTTTTATTACTATTTGACTATTAATTTGTGTTTATAATTCATATTGTTGATTTTGTTTATAAATTTTATTGTATAATATTATTTTATCAAATAATCTTTTTTAATTCTCATATTTAGTTTATTTTTTATATTAATTTATTATTATCAGGTTCAATCATATAAAATTATGTATGTATTTGTTTAGTTTTGTTGTTATTTTCTGAAATGATTTTAATTTTGTCCTTTATTTTCAAAAAGTAAAACATATATATTTGTTTTAACCAAAATAAATCTCGGTATAATTGTTTTCGCAGTTTATGGGAATGTTATACAATAGAAAAAAAGAGGTTATACAAATGAAAATAAAGCAGATATTTATTTTATTTTGCTTGTGTATAGTGTTTATTTCTACACTATCACTTGCATGTGCAACAGATGTTGTTGATGGTTCGATAGTTTCTATGTCTGGTGATGAAACACCAATTGCTCAGGCAACGGATACGCGGGATAGTATCCTGGCAGCTGATTCAGGATCATTTACCGAGCTGGATAATCAAATCCAGTCCACGTCGTCGAACGGAACGATTAGATTAGATAAAAATTATACATACACTAGCGGTGACAGTATCAATGGTATTGTAATTAGTAAGGACATTACTATTGATGGTGATGGTCACACTATAGACGGTGCAGGTTCCGCATCAATATTCAGCATTACAAATAATGCACATGTAGTGTTAAAAAATATTGTATTTATCAATGCTAGAGGTACAAATGGTTCAGCTATCAGTCTGACTTCCGGTGATAATGTTGAAGTTATCAATTCTCAATTTATTAACAATTCTGCTTTAAATGGTGGTGCAATTTATATTGCTTCTGCCGATTCCTCTTTTATAACCTTAACTTCAACTATTGTAGGCTCAACATTTATTGATAATAATGCTGTAAATGGTGGAGCAATTTATATAAGCGGCCCTTTAACAAATATTTCATCATCTATTTTTAAATACAACAAAGCTACAAATGATGGTGGATCCATGTATTTAGATTCGGGGGCGCATATCAGTGGCAATATATTCGAACATGAATCTGCTGGCCATGACGGTGGAGCGATTTATCTGAATAGTAATCTCGATTCCTCTTTAGTAAATCCTGACTTGGTTTCTAAGTTAGGTCTATTCAATAATATAATGTCCTACTGTAATGCAGGTAATGATGGTGGTGCCGGTTTCTTTAATGCAACTCATGGTGCTATTAGGAATTTAACATTTAATAGTAATATAGCTAATCGTAATGGTGGTGCTATAGTATGGTTATGTTCCAATAGTAGTATAGTTGATACTAAAGTATTTAACAACACTGCTATTAATGGTGATGGTGGTGGTATATATCTATATCCTCCTAGATTATCATCAATATTTGATGCTGCTGTAGTTATAATGTATTCTAATTTTATACAAAATACTGCAGGTAATGATGGTGGTGCTTTATACTGTGGTGGTTTATTTAGTGTTATACTCAACTCTACATTTGTATATGATAAAGCATATAATGGTGCAGGTATATACTTAGATGTTGGTGCTGCTATTAACTATTGTACATTCAATATGGAAAATGCTACAAACGATGGTGGTGCTATATATCTTCGTGCAAGTAATACCAATATTTCTGGTCTTAGTCCATATATGATGAAGTTGCTCATTGATAATGTTGGTGTAAGACATTCAGTAATTGCTAATTGTATCGCAGGTCATGATGGTGGTGCAGGTTATGTATACGGTAATCATGGAGTTGTACAAAATCTTACCATGATTAACAACACTGCCGGTAATGATGGTGGTGCAGGTTATGTTGTGGGTAACTACGGACAGTTATTTGACAGTCTCTTCATTAATAACACTGCCGCAAATGATGGGGGAGCATTGTTGTGGGAAGGAGTAAACGGTACTATTGATAATATTACTGTTGTTAATAATAAAGCAACTAACAACGGTGGGGGAGTAGCTTTGGATGCTGCTTCTTCACAGGGAACTATTTCCATTACCAATTCTTCATTCATCACAAACACTGCAGATTATGGTGGTGCAATTTATTGTGCTAACATGTTTACTAACATATTAAATTCCAACTTCGCTAATGATAATGCTGATTATGGTGGAGGAATCTATCTGGATTATGGTGCATATATTCATAATTCCACTCTTTTCAATGAAAGTGCTGTATATGATGGAGGAGGTATTTATCTTAACTCTTCAAACACAGAATTGGACCCAATTATTTTAGAACAACTGTTACTTGACAATAAAGTTGGGGTAATTGATTCATTTATTCTCAACTGTAGTGCCGGTCGTGACGGTGGTGCCGGTTATGTATATGGTGACTATGGTGTTGTAAATAATTTGACCATGATTAATAACTTTGCTGGCCGTGGTGGTGGTGCCGGTTATGTATATGGTGACTATGGTCGTTTGTACAACTCAACCATGATTAATAACAGAGCAGGTGACGACGGTGGTGCATTGTTCTGGCAGGGTAATGGTGGTACTGTATACAATTTAACCTGTAAAGTTAACTTTGCTGGTGATGCCGGAGGATCAATATTAATTTTTGGATCTGATTTATCTTTCACAGACTGTAATTTTAGTTTATCAAATGCTACAAACTATGGTGGAGCAATTTATATTTTTGGAGATAATGTTTTAATTAATAATTCTTTATTCGATAAATGTGGTGCTAATAATATTGATGGTGGTGCTATTTACGCTGCAGGTTCAAACACAACTATTTCAAAATGTAATTTCACAATGAATAGAGTTAATATTCCTAATGAAGGTCGTGGTGGATCTATTAATGTGCAAGGTAATGGTACTAAGATTTTAGATTGTATTTTCGATAAATGTACTGCTTATGAAGGTGGTGTTATTTATATTAATGGTACTAATGCAGTTCTCGATAATTTATCATGTATTTACAGTTTCGCTGCTAATGGTGGAGCATTTTATGTAAATGGTAATAATGCGATTATTTCCAATACTCAAGTTTCATATAATAATGCGACTGATTATGGTGGTGCTATTTATGTTGCTGGTGACTTCGCTTTAATTGATAATTCAAGCTTTGAAAAATGTATTGCCTATCAGTATGATGGTGGTGCTATCTATGTTGAGGGTTTAAATACCACTATTTCCAATTCAAACTTTGTTGAAAACAGAGTTAATATTCAAAATGAAGCTCGTGGAGGATCTATTAATGTACAGGGTAACGGTACTAAGATTTTAGATTGTATTTTCGATAAATGTACTGCTTATGAAGGTGGAGTTATCTACGTATTCGGTTCAGATGTTACTATTGATGGATACTCATGTAACCGTAGTTTCGCTACTAATGGTGGTGCTATTTATGTTAAAGGTGATTCTGTAACAATATCTAACTTCAACATGTCTTATACTAATGCGACTGATTATGGTGGTGCTATTTATGTTGCTGGTGACTTTGCTTTAATTAATAATTCTAACTTTTTAAGATGTATTGCTTATCAGAATGATGGTGGAGCGTTATATGTTGCTGGTTTAAATGCCACTATTTTAAATTCAAACTTCGAGGAAAATAGGGTTGTTGGCAGTAAAGCTCGTGGTGGTTCTATATATATTCAAGGGGATAATGTAAACCTTGAAGATTGTACTTTTACTCGATGTACTGCTTATGAAGGTGGAGTTATTTATATTGATGGTTCTAATGCAAGAATTGAACAATCTTCAAACACTTTCAGCTTTGCTGAGTCAGGTAGTGCAATTTATGTTGCAGGTAACAATGCAACTATTTGCCACTTTAATTCTTCATTTGCTAACGCTACCAAAGGTGGATCTATTTATGTTGAAGGTGATGATGCTAACGTATTTGATTCCAATTTCAGAATTTTTTCTGCTTCCGATAAAGGTGGTGCAATATATGTAGAAGGTGAAGACCTTAATATTGAAGGTTGTAGGTTCCAATATGGTTCTGCTACTGATGGTGGTGCTATTTACATTGAAGGTTCCAATACTACAGTTTCTCGTTCTAATTTCCTTAATCTTGGTGCTGTCAAAGGTGATTTTAATTACACTACGTCAGGTGGTGCAATTTATGTTGCAGGTAATGATACTTCAATTATCAGAAATTACTTCTCCCACAATAATGCAGGTAAAGGTGGTTCTATTTATGTAGCTGGTGAAAACACTGAAATTTCTGGTGTTGTGTTCACCGAAGTTAATGCTGCTGATGGTGGTGCTGTTTATGTAGAAGGAAATGATACCAATATTGTATCTTCCATATTTAATAGGACTATTTCTACTGGTGATGGTGGAGCTGTTTATTTAGGTGGTTCTAATGCTACTATTTCAGATTCCACTTTTAGTTTTGTTAATGCTACTAGTTATGGTGGTGCTATTTACATTGAAGGTGACGATTCTACTATATTCAACTCAAGCTTTTTACGTGCTCACTCACTTTTAGGTGGTGCTATTTATGTTTATGGTGATGGAGCAGTTGTAGATGATTCAACCTTTAATTATTGTATGGCTAATGGTACATATGAAGGTGAAAATGTCGGTGCCGGTGGTTCTATTTATATTGAAGGTGAAGATTCAACAGTATCAGATTCCAGCTTTGCATTCTCATCAACTACAAACTATGGTGGTGCGATTTATGTAAATGGTGCTAATGCAAATATTGCCAGAACTTCATATGCAAATTGTAGTACAACTGCATTTGACGGAGGTGCTATTTCTGTTAAAGGTGTAAATGCCACTATTTCCGATTCAAACTTCACAAGAAATAGAGTTAATGTTTCTAACTTTGCTCATGGTGGATCTATTGATATTCAGGGTGATGATACTAATATTTATGGTTGTTATTTCGATTTCTGTACTGCTTATGATGGTGCGGTTATTTATATAGATGGTAATAATGCTGTTATTGATGATTCCATATTTACTCACAGTTCTGCTATTAATAATGGTGGTGCGATTTATGTAAATGGTGCTAATGCTACTATTTCTAATTCCACTTTGAATTTCAATAATGCTACTAATAATGGTGGTGCGATTTATGTAGAGGGGGCTAATGCCCATATTGATGGTGATATTTTCGATAAATGTTCTGCTGATATGTTAGATGGTGGTGCTATTTATGTAAATGGTGCTAATGCTACTGTTTCTAACTCTAATTTCACAATGAATAGGGTTAATGTTGCGAATTTTGCCCGTGGTGGATCTATCTATATTGCAGGTAATGATTCTAAAGTACTTAATGCATCATTTACTTTATGTATAGCATATGATGGTGCAGCACTCTATCTTGAAGGAGATAACGGTATTATTGATGGATCTACCTTCATGTATTCTTCAGCTATTAATAATGGTGGGGCTCTTTATCTTGCAGGTAATAATGCTACAATTTCAAACTCCCTTTTAACATATAACAATGCTACAATGAATGGTGGTTCTATGTATGTTGCAGGTAATAATACTAATATTATTGGATCTACATTCAATAGATGTTCTGCTGATATGTTAGATGGTGGTGCGATTTATGTAGCGGGTTTAAACACTACTATTTCTGATTCCCACTTTTTTAGAAACTCAGCTAATGGTACTGATGCTCATGGAGGGTCTATTACTATTCAGGGAAATGGTACTAAAGTTTTAAACACAGATTTTGATATGTGTATAGCTTATGAAGGTGGTGCGATTTATGTAAATGGTGCTGATGCAAAGATTGATAATTCCACATTTACTCACTGTACTGCTGTGATTAATGGTGGTGCTATTTATCTTGCAGGAGATAATGCAATTATTTCAAACTCTAATTTGGAGTACAACAATGCTTCAGATTATGGTGGATCAATTTATATTGATGGGGACAATACTCAAATTATTGGTGATAACTTTGATAAATGTTCAGCCATTAATTATTATGGTGGTGCTCTCCATGTTGCTGGTTTAAATACCACTATTTCCAATTCCAACTTTACTTTGAACTCTGCTAATGGTACTGATGGTCGTGGTGGATCTATTGACATTCAAGGTAATGACACCAAGATTTTAGATTGTAACTTTGTAAGATGTAGTGCATATGAAGGCGGTGCGATTTATGTAAGCGGTACCAATGCAATCATCGAGAATTCTACAATTACATTTAGTATCGCTTATGGTGATGGTGGTGCGATTTATGTTGCTGGTGAAAATGCAACTATTGCTAACTCACAAATGACTTTAAATAATGCTTCACAATATGGTGGAGCAGTTTATGTTGCAGGAGATAATGCTAATATAACATACAATGTTTTCGATAAATGTGCTGCAGTTACCAAAAATGGTGGTGCGATTTATGTTGCAGGTTTGAATACCACAATTTCTTATTCTAACTTTACTAGAAACTCTGCAAATGGTACTAATGCTCATGGAGGAGCAATTGATATTCGTGGTAATGATACAACAATTTATAAATGTATTTTCGAAAGATGTAGTGCTTATGATGGAGGAACACTTTATATTTATGGTGAAGGCACTGTAATTGACGGTATGGACTTTAAATACAGTTCAGCACTCCATGACGGTGGTACAATCTATATTTTAGGTAACAATGTTACTATATCTAACTCCAGTTTCACATTGACCAATGCTTCCCATAATGGTGGTGCTATTTATGTTGCAGGAAACAATTCAAATATTACTGATTCATCATTCTCTATCTGTATTGCTAAGAATGGTGGTGATGGTGGTGCTATTTATATTGCTGGTTATAACGCTTATGTTGTGAATTCTGACTTTAGTGTTACTCAGTCTACCAATGGTAAAGGTGGAGCTATTTATATTGAAGGTGACAGGGCTGATGTATTTAATTCCACTTTTGCTAGATCTAATTCTACTGCTGGTGGTGTTATTTATATTGAGGGTGATGATGCTCATGTTCTTGATTCCAGTATGATGTATTCCTCTTCTAATGTTGTTACTAATGCTACTGGTGATGGTAATGGTGGTGCTTTATATATTGCTGGTG
>NZ_JAZRJY010000038.1:0-60732 GCF_045646045.1 Methanobrevibacter sp.
TGTTGTCTTCCTAAGACCGCTTGGCCTCCGACTTAAAGAACTCCCTGAACTCACTGCACAGCTGTGCGGCAAGCGTTTTGTTGTGAGCGAGAACAAGTGTAGGCTTATTGACCTGCGCAATAACGTTTGCCATTGTAAAAGTCTTACCTGAACCTGTTACTCCCAATAATGTCTGTTCCCGAACATCATTATTGATACCATCAACAAGTGAATCAATAGCTTTAGGCTGATCACCAAGTGGTTTATATTGTGAATTAAGCTTAAATTCCTTCATGAGTTATCTACAACAACATTAAAACTAATATGGGTATATCTAGCAGAGCAGCATGGCACTACCTTTTCATCCCTAACGGTTAACTTACCATATTTTGCAAATTTAGATTTAACTTCCTTCATTATGTCAGAAGCATTTCTCTCATCAAATATTCTTAGGGAACCTAAAAAAGTTATCTTTCCCTGAGCATTCATTACAGAAATTGTATCAACAACAAAAGGCTCATTCCATTCTTTAAGAATGCTATTTGATTCATCCATTAAATCCTGTTTCATCTTTTCCTTATCAACTGGCATTCTATTCCCCCAATACATCTTAAAATATCTATCACTTATCTTATACAATAGATTATATTATTAAAATTATATTAATTAAATATTATCACTATCTTTCAGATTAGTGCAATGTTATTTAATACCAATCCAACATGAAAAAAATTCGTTCTAATTTTTCTTTAATTTTAAAGATATTTGTTTAAATTATTAAAAAAATAAAAAAAATTGTTGAGACTATAATTTAATCTCAACTAGTGACAGTAATTTTATTTCCAATGCTATTTCCATTATAACTTGAAGTTATTATATATTCACCAGACATTAAGTTAATGTTTAACTTAGCCTGACCATTGCCGTCAGTTAACCTGTTGTAGAATACGCCATTAATGTTAAATGTAACATTTTTACCGGCAAGGACTTTTCCCTGACCATCAATCAAAGTTGCAACAAATTGATCAGGAGTTCCATATTTTTTAGTTAAATCATTAGCTGATAACACCGGTAAAACTGTAATATTATTAGATGCCTCACATCCTTTGTATTCTGCAGTAATAACATAATTTCCAGGCTGTAAGTTAATATTTAATTTTGCAATTCCTGATTCATCAGTTGTACGGGTGTAAAATACACCATTAATGTTGAATGTAACATTTTCACCTGCACCAACAGGATTACCATCATCACCAATTAATTTAACAGTGTATTGAGTACCATTTTTATAATATTTGGTGATATCACGATTTTCTGTGATTCTTGAAATTACTGTAATATTATTTGTCACGTTTTCACCGGTTACTGTGTTGATGGAAGTAATTATGTATTTTCCAGGATTAAGATTAATATTCATTTTAGCTAAACCATTAGCAGCAACTGTACGGTTATAGGACATGTCATTTATAATGAATGTGACCATAGTTCCATTGGCCAGGTAATTTCCTTCATTGTCAAGGAAAGTTGCATAAAATTGTGTTTCATTTCTAAAGACTTTGACAATGTCTTTTGCATAAATGGTTGAATTGGTAGTGTTGCCTGGTACATCAGGAACATATTTATATTTTGATGCATTAAGTTTTATTTCCATTGGAGGTATAACTATCACATCACCATCACCATCGAGTTTATAACTATCACTATATCTGCTTTGTGTCCAAGCCACCTCGTTGAGTATTTTTTTCCCGTCATTGAATGCCATGGTCTGCATATAATTACAGTATGAAGTGATATAATTTGTCCGGGCATTTTTATCCTCTATTTTTTCTGCTTGTTCAATTACTTTACTCATTCCAGCAAACATATTACTTTCCGCTTCATACCAGTATGCTTTCACAGATTTACCGTAAATTTCGTAATCTCCCGGTTCCATACATCGAGTAGAAATATCCTTAAATAGATAGTAAGGGTAATTTGTATCAAAGACATCACTTTCATTTGCAGGCTGATTAGCTGCATAAGCTTCACTAACATTTATACAGTCATTGGATAATGGTACAAGAACACCAGAAATTACTGGACCTGAACTAACCCAACAAATACATGACATTTCTGCCGGAAGGTCAGGGAACACTTGTATCACATGGGCACTTAATGTTGCTTCAGTTCCAATCACACGTATATCATTTCTGCCATTCTCATCAGGACAATATTTTGTTCCTTCATACCTATTACGCACAATCTGGCTAACATCTTGTAGTGAAACGCTTTTATCTGGTGTAAAACAGAGAGGATAGACAGCTTTTTGGTCATAGTCTGCACCGAATTTTGAAGGCGCAAGAATCTGATGTCCAATCCAAGTCCTCATATGAGAGACGTCAGCGACAGTCTCTATTCCTGAATATGTGTCAAGCAAATTAACCTCATTATTTTCACCATATACCACGAAACCATTTTTCTCTGCAAGACTAATTAATTCTTTAGATATAATATATTCATCAAACTCAGATAAGTATTCTAAAGAAAATTCATTACCAAATACTGATACTTTATCAGTTGGCAACTTCACAGCAGCATACTGATGTCCGGTATACATCTCTATATACCATGCTTCACTCTGGTCGGCAATAATAGCAATATTAGACTCACTGCTACCATATTCATTAATGATTCCTAAAAGAACCTCTACACCTTCTCTGGCTGTTTTACTCTGACAAATCACAAGATCCGTAGCAGCATCTTCACAAATCCCTGTGTCGACTAATGGGTCTGCGCTTAATGCAGCCACATTTGGATATGCTGTAACAGACATGGTCATGACTACACCATATTCATTAGTACATGCAGCCGCATCAGGGCAGGGCTGATCCCAATTGTTTAATGTACTATTCATATATGGCGTCGCAGTGTATTTATAAGTAGTTTCTGGAATCTCTACTTGTACTGATCCATCAATACTTACAGGCATAGTCCGTCCGGATTCATTCTCTACTGCGGGAGTTACTGTGACATGATTTCCCCAAACTCCAGGATAATCATTTGTTCTGGCAACAATTATCGAACCATCATCACTTACATCCTGCCCTACATATACTGCAGTACATGCTGCGCAGGCCTGCATACCACACAATAACACCCCAAACAAAACTAGAATTAACAATTTTTTGGATAAAAATTTTATCTTCAACATAAAAATCCTCTAAATTATTACGATAATTAATATAAAATAATACTATATTTTTAAAACATCAGTTAATAAACAAGAATTAATCTTTTTTATTAATTATCCCATAGTTTATTTTTAATTAATAATAAAATTTTTGAAAAGAATTTGAATGTATGGAACTATTTTTTCGAAAATATCAAAACAGCACCATATTATTAATAATTAGGTTATCATTTTAAAAAAAAAGAAAAATATACTATAATTCATCTTCTGATGAATTAAAGATATAATTTTATTCCCTTAAAGCATCTGCAATGCTTTTTGCAATAGATACACGTGAAGTATCGGAAGACAGACTGTTTGTACCGATGATTTTTTCTGCACCCGCAGCATAAATTCTAACAGCACCGTTGTTTGTTAAAATTGGGTGTACACAGCATACATCAACCTTACTGGCACCATACTGTTTTAAAATGTTAATTGCATTGACAATGGTTCCTCCGGTAGCAATGATATCATCAATAATGATTGCATGCTTGCCTTTTACTGAATCAACATTTACAGTATTTTCACTTTCGCTGTCACATCTAACATCAACAATTCTTGTTTCTACTTTATCTGGCCCTAAACGAACTTTAGATAAATATGTGCAATCACAGTCAATGATTTCAGACATTTCCTGTGCAAAACCATAAGCACCCTTATCTGGAGCAATAATCAATGGTTTTTCATCTGTTTTCTTGAAATATTTTTTGTTCAAATATTCAGCTATTGCAGGCATTGCTGAAATGTTGCGTGCTTTAATGTTGAAGAAGTTTAAAACACATTTTTCATGGATATTGAATGTAATGAATTCATCAGCACCAGCAGATTCTATCAGCTGACAGATAATTTTAGCAGAAATAGCTTCACCGTCATTAAATCTTCTTTCCTGTCTGGCATATCCCATGTATGGAACAACTGCACGAACTTTTTTGGCGCCGAGTTCCTTAACAGTGGAAATTAAAAATATTAACTCCATTAAGTTTTCATCCTGTGGAAAACCAGTAGATTGAATAATAGTTACTTCATCTTCGATTTTTCCATCAATACGTAAATATTTTTCTCCGTCAGGAAATTTTTTTATTTCAACATAACATAATTCTTCCCCTAACTCCTTAGCAACATGAGCCGCTAAATCCTGAGAAGCTGAACCGCCTATAATCATAGTATCACCAAAAATTTATATATACACTAATAATTATAATTTTTGACAAATAAAAAGTTAAGTATAAAATTAATGCAACATTACATAGAATGATAATGAAACACCAATAATAGAAATGATTAATTGAATATAACCGTGTTTTTTAATCGCATTAATTGGGGCTTGAATCAGGTAAAATGGTAAAAAAAATCCAAAGAATGTGAGAATACCAACCGGAGAATGTTTTGAAAACATACTTATTATAAAACCGCCCCATGAAAGAAAAATAGTAATAATATAAGATATTAATATTGCTTTTTTGTTAATTCTAGGCTCCCCTTTTATTACCCGGACATTTGCAGGTTGAAACCCTTCAAGTAAAGGAGTGCCACATTTAGCACAGAAACGATAATCATCCTGATTTTCATATTCACAATTAGAACAAATTCTTGTCATCAATAATAAATTAATAATTAAAAATATTTAAAAGTTATTTTTTACAAAAGAAAAAGGACATGATTAAAACTTAACATGCCAAAAAATCTAAAAAAAATAAAAAAAAGAGTTAATAAGTTTTATATGCATCATATGCAGCATATAATGAATATATACCTATTATAATATATCCTATAATTCCAAGACCGAGCAAATAGAATCCAATTCTAAGAATTACATATATTATAATCATTATTATTGCCTTATTTTTATATCCGTTCATTCCTTGACCTAAACCAGGAATAATAAATGAAATAATCCCATTGACAACTGCATTCCATTCCATCACATCACCTAAAAAATCATGACATAATATAAAAATTATCTTTATATTCTGTTTAATTATTACTAAAAATAACTATTTAAATTATCTTATAAATGTAAAATACTTTAGGCAAATCACTAAAATATTATTATCAACTTACTTCCATATTATCTAATAAGAATATATATTTAAGATACTACGAGGTTTTTTCATGAAGGTTAAAGACGGCATAATCGGATTAATAATTGGTGACGCATTGGGCGTTCCTGTTGAATTCACTTCCAGAGAATCATTGAAAGAAGACCCTGTAACTGATATGGAAGGTTATGGAACTTACAATATGCCCCCAGGAACATGGTCTGATGATTCAGCACTAACAATAGCTACAATGTCAAGCATTGTAAATAAACAGACCATCGATTATGAAGACATGATGAAAGAGTTTGTATCATGGATGAAAGATGGAAAATACATGCAGTACCACGATACTTTTGATTGTGGAATAACAACAGCTTCAGGAATCCACAATTATATAAATGGAATTGAACCAGTTAACTGTGGTAAAACCAGTGAACATGACAACGGAAACGGTTCCCTAATGAGAATATTACCTCTTGCATTTATTCCATGTATTGATTATGAAAGCATTGAAAATGTATCAGGATTGACCCATGGTCATTTAAGATCCAAAATTTCATGCGTTTTATATATTGAAATAGCCAAATCAATGCTTGAAAACGATTTGTCAATTGCCGAACACATTGATTTAGCAAGCAATAAAATTAAAGAATATTATAAGGATTCCGGTGAGTTGTATCATTTCAATAGAATATTCAATAATGATTTAAACGATGAGGATACAATAAGCAGCAAGGGATATGTCATTGCCACATTTGAAAGTGTAATTTATTCACTTAAAACTACAGACAATTATAGGGATGCTGTCCTCAAGGCAGTTAATCTGGGTAATGATACAGATACTGTTGCTGCAATTTGCGGAGGATTGGCAGGAATTTATTACGGATATGATGCAATACCTATACATTGGATTGAATCAATTCCTAAAATTGACAAGGTACTTGATTTATGTGAAAGATACGAGGCGTATTGTGATGGATGTTTATGAAACTATTAAAAATATAAGAGCTAAATGTGATATTTATGTAGCTCCAGATTTGGTCGCCACAATCATTGATGAAAACAACTACATGGGAAGCAACAACTTATCAGAAACTGAAGGATACGGCATCAAGAAAGATGATTCCTATGAAGATAAGTTCATGAAAATCCTGAAAGAGGAAAATATCTTCATAAACTGTGGAATGCTTGCCTTCATCCCAATGATTAACGAATGTGATATCTTTTCTATTGTTGACGATACAATCAAAATCACACAGGAAGAGTATGATGAAAATGCAGACGAAAATGAAGTCTATTTCGGAATTTTAATTGAAAAAGATTCTTCCAACTACAGGATTGGAATGATTGATTTGTGCAACTGCAAAGTAGAATCCAGCTTTAAAGAAATTAAAAAAAGTGATGATGGATTATACAAAAGATTAGCTGAGATAATAGATGAAATTATTATCTCTTAATTAATTTTTGCTTTATACTTTCCCACATTGCCTGCTCTTCACCGCACCCAGTCATTATAACATAATCATATTTTGATTCAATAGCTAGCTCATACAGCTTATTAATTCTTTTTGACATTTCATCATAACTTAATGGATAAAATTCAGCATCAGGATATTCTTTTTTAATGATATTGTAGTATTCTTCTGCTTTTTCGATTGATTTTCTTCCAGGAACTACAATTACATGAGCAGGATTGAGGGCTTTTATTACCTTAAAGTGATCTTCGAATATGTCTTCTTCATTCTCTTCTGGAGTAGTATAGATAAATTCCAAAGGTCCGTCAATAAACTGATTCATAAACAGTGCATTAATTTTAGCTGCATCACCGTTATCACCCTGACCAAGACCAATAGTCTTATTTCCATGGTGCACAACTTCAAATCTTCCAGGAGGAATAAATGACATATCAAGATTGTCAAATACCTTATGAATGGTAGATTCAATATTATCTATTTTTGGAGTGAATGTTGCATAAGTAGTTATTGAAGCCAAAGTATTGTAAATATTGTGGAATCCGAATGGCGGAACTGTCAAATCAACATTAAAAGAAATTTGCTGGTTATTTGGATAGTTAAACAAATTACCTTCTATTGTTAAAATCCATTCTTCATTTGTAAACTCAACATTGGTCAATTTAACATTAGGTTCGGGACGTTTGAATCCGCATTCACATGAATAAACTCCCCTATGGTTCAGGAAGCGTTTTTCATAATTTAACTCCCTGCCGCATGCAGGACACTCAATAACATCCGCATCAAAAAAGTCATGGATATCATCGACTTCCAGTCCATAATAATGAACTTTAACGTCATTGCGCTTTTTATAACCTAAAAATGCAGTTCTCGGGTCATCAGTATTTGTGATGATAAAACCCTTTTGCATATTTTGTGACAATAATTCTTTAGCTTTATAGTAATCTTTAAAGGGATTTTTAACACCAGCTACCTGAGCATGCTCCGGTGAAATTGTTGTATAAACTACTCCAATCGGATCAACAACCCTTTGAACAGTATCAGGAATTCCATATTTAATATTACGGATACCGTATTCAAAAACACCAATATCTCCATTTTGTTGTATTAAAGCAGAAGCTATAGCATTAATTGTGTTACTTTCAAAACTGCTCCTGATTGGAATATCATTTGACAATAAATCAATCAAAAGAGTTGTGGTAGTTGTTTTACCATTAGTTCCTGTTAATACAATTGAACCAATAGCCAAATCATCGGATAATTCTGAAATTGCATCAATTCCTGCAACTTTTGAAAAAATTATTCCGGCAAAACTCTTCCCACTTCCAGAGCCTAACTTCGAAACAGGCCCTCCAATTTTTGCTAACGTTTTTGCAATAACTACTTTAATACTCATAATATTAAGTTATCTAACAATAATATATAATTATTACGAAAATTTAAAAAAAAATAGAAAAAATAACCAACTAGTGAGTAGTTGGATTATTTACAGATGATTGAGGAACTTTGTCAGCAACTTTTGAACCAATTTCTTTCATTTTTTCAATTAATTGGTCTTTTTTGCTTCCGCTGATTAAGATATTTTCTAAAACATCACTTAATGTTTCAGTTGGAATAATCTCAATCATTTCTTCGTATTTCTTCTCAATCATTACATCTTTTAAGTTTGATTTTGGAATAAGAACTTTTTTCATTCCAGCTTCTGCAGCAGCTTCGATTTTAGCTGTAGCACCACCGATTGGCATTACATCTCCACGAACATTTAGTGAACCTGTTAAAGCTACAGTCTGGTCAATTGGAATCTCTTCTACAGCAGATATTACAGCAGTTGCAATACTTACACTAGCTGAATCACCTTCAACTCCATCATAAGTCTGAATAAATTGAACGTGAATATCATAGTCAGACAAGTTTTTGTTAGTGTATTTTTTAATTAATGCACTTACGTTTTGAACTGATTCTGATGCAATTTCACCCAATTTACCTGTAGCGATGATTTGACCACCATTTTTAGATTGAGCAGGTGCTGCTTCAGCTGCAATTGGTGATACAATTCCACTTCTATCCCCAATTACTGCAAGTCCATTTACCAAACCTACTCTTCCACCTTCAGAATTAACCATACTGTATTCTTTTCTTTGTATGATTGATCTATCAGCTATTTGCTGTTCAAGGGTTCTTGAGAATTTTTTAGCTTCCAAAACATGTTCTGCTCTAACTAAATCTTCGCCATTTTCAATAGCTACATCACCGGAAGATCTTACCAATCCACCGAGTTCTCTTAATCTTAATGTTAATGCATTTTGTTTTCCTGATCTACGTTTTGCTTCCATAATAATTTCATCCAATGCATCCGGAGCAAAGTGAGGTATTCTTCCATCATTTTTAACTTCCTGAGCTACGAATTGTACTAATTTTTCTCTGTTTTCAGTAGTATCTTCCATATAATCTTTCATGAATACTTCGTAACCGTAACCTCTGATACGTGATCTCATTGCAATATGCATTCCTTCAAGAACCTGAATGTTACCTGAAGCCACTAAAACAAAGTCACATGGTACTGCCTGTGATCTTACCATTGCACCACTTGAGTTTTCACTCTGACCTGTGATTGAATATTGTTTTTCCTGCATTGCAGATAATAGTTCCTGTTGGGTTTTCATTGACATTGTACCTATTTCATCAATGTATAATACTCCACGATGTGCCTTATGAATCATACCTGCTTCTACACGTTCATGTGCCGGAGTTCCCAATCCTCCAGACTGGTATGGGTCGTGACGTACATCACCGAGTAATGCACCAGCATGTGCTCCTGTTGCATCCATAAATGGAGCAAATCTTTTTTCTTCATTATTAACAAGTAATTTAGGAGACATTGTATTGTTTTTTGGTTTGATTTGAATTGAAATAAGTAAAATTAATGCGGCTGCAATAATGGATTCCAAGATTCTTCCATAGAAAAATCCAATAATCAAAATTCCACCAATAGCCAATGTAGTAATAAGGGTTTTACGTTCTTCACTACCCTTAACAGAACCTCTTGTTGCTTTAACTATCTTTTTACCTTCTCCAGCAGGTACGGTTCTTACTAATGGATGATTGTTATCCTCCATATTAGGATAAATTAATACATCTTGTAAAGTTTCATGCGGTAATATTTGAGCCATTCCTTTTGCAAGCATTGATTTTCCCACACCAGGATCTCCTATTAACAAAATATTTCTTCTTTGTTTTGCTGCTTTTTTAATTGTTTCAATGGACTCTTCATGTCCTATAACTTGGTCAATTAATAATGGAGGAACATCAATGTCTTCTGAACTTTTGATATTATCGTAATCCAACATAGGTTTAGTTTCTTCATCATCACTTAGCTGAGCGACTTCTGGTTCTAAAACAACCTCATCAGAAGAATTATCAATTGGCTCTTGTTCATCAAATTTCATTAAAAAACCTCACTATCTATAATAAAAAAAATTCAACATTATATAACATTTTCCTACTACTAAATATATTAACTTTCTTATATATAAAAAGTTTTCTATTTTAGTAAACTAAAGTTAGAAAAATAAATTATTTAAATCTTCACATAGAAAGTAACTATAATTAAATTTAAAAAAATTAAAGTGATATTTTATGGCAAAATGTATAATGGTTCAGGGAACCTCATCAAATGCAGGAAAAAGTATGCTTGTTGCAGCCTTATGTAGAATCTATAAAAACCGAGGATATAAAGTAGCTCCATTTAAATCTCAAAATATGTCCTTAAATTCATATACCACCTTTGAAAACGGAGAAATTGGAATAGCACAGATGCTGCAGGCAGAAGCTGCAATGGTTGAGCCAAGCATTCACATGAATCCAGTATTGCTCAAGCCAAAGGGAGATTTCACATCCAACGTCATAATTCAGGGAAAATCCATTGGAGACATGAATTTCTACGATTACCAGCACAAATACCATGATGATGCATTCAATGCCATGAAAGAAAGCTTTGATATACTATCCAAAGAATATGACATAATCGTTATTGAAGGAGCAGGCTCTCCGGCAGAAATTAACATGCGAGACCAGGATATTGCAAATATGGAAATTGCCCATATGGCTGATGCCAATGTTATTTTAATAGCAGACATTGAAATGGGAGGCGTCTTTGCAGCCATTGCCGGGACATATGTGCTTCTTGATGATTATGACAGATCACGTTTAAAGGCAACAGTAATCAACAAGTTCAGAGGAAACCTTGACATCCTAAAACCAGGACTTGACAGAATTGAAGAGATAACTGGCGAACCTGTTTTAGGTGTTCTTCCATATGATGAAACATTGAGATTGCCCGAAGAGGATTCAGCATCACTTACAACCCATAACTTTGATGATGACAAGGAAATTATGATCGGAGTTATCAGACTTCCAAAAATAGCCAATTTTACAGACATCGACCCCTTTGAAGCTGAAAACGATGTCGGAATAAAGATGATTGGAATAAATGATAATATTGGTGATGTTGATGCAATAATTATTCCTGGAACCCGTAACTCCACACAGGATGTCTATGAACTATGGCAAAGCGGTCTTGCAGATAAAATAATTGAAAAAGCTTCTGAAATACCAGTAATCGGAATCTGCGGAGGATTTCAGATATTAGGTGATGAGATTATTGATGAAGCCAAAAAGGAATCAAAACAGGGGACAATCAAAGGCCTTGGTCTTCTTCCAATAACATCAGAGTTTGAACGTTCGGATAAAATCGTCACACAATCAGAAGCCATTATTCCGAATAATCTGGAAGGAATAGCAGGCGAAATATTTAAAAATATAGTTGGCGAAAGCGTTACCGGCTATGAAATCCACGAAGGAACCAGTACACTTAATGAATGTGGAGCTCTTTTAGAAATCAAAAAGGGTCAGGGCAATGATGAAAACGGATTAGTAGACGGAGCATCATATAAAAATGTATTTGCAACATACTTCCACGGAATATTCAATAATTACAATTTCAGAAGAGAGTTTTTAAACTACATCAGAACCAAAAAAGGTCTTGAAATACAGAAAGGGGAAGACCCATATGAAGCTCAAAAAAATTACTCAATAAACAAACTGGCTCAAATTGTTGAAGAAAACCTTGACATGGACATTATTGATGAATTGATTTTCAAACAATAATTAATTTATATATGAAAAAAACATAAATAATAGTAATAATTATAATGGAGATTTTAATTATGATTGTAAATGTAAAAGCAACTAACAAAATAAATGGTGAAGTAATTTCATACAAATTAGAAGGCGAAGGA
Organism: Methanobrevibacter sp.; assembly: GCF_045646045.1. Lineage (GTDB taxonomy): Archaea > Methanobacteriota > Methanobacteria > Methanobacteriales > Methanobacteriaceae > Methanocatella. The sequence continues at coordinate 11,999 of NZ_JAZRJY010000038.1, forward strand.
TTTTCCGGATTTTTATGTGACGGAACCCACATGCAAGAAGTAGCTGATAACAAAATCAGAGAAGTCAACAACAATTTAATCTTACAAGGCTCACCTATATACACAATCAAATCCGGTGAAAGTGCTAAAATTGAAGCTATGACCTTTGACATTGAAATTAACGCTGAATAGATTTTGTTCAGCTCTTTTTTTACTCTTTTTTTACTTAACTTTTTTTATATATTATAAATACTATCACATCCAAATATTCTATCATGGCTAATGATAATATTGAATTAATGACTGGAAAACCTGAAACTGCAATAAGAAAATTAGCTGTTCCAATTATGATTTCAATGATTTTAACTGCAACATACAATATCATTGACGGTATTTGGGTAGCGGGCTTGGGTCAGGAGGCTATTGCAGGAATCGGTTTTGTAACACCAATATTTATGGTGCTTAACGGTGCAAGCGTAGGGCTTGGAAACGGTGCAACAAGTAGTATAAGTCGTTTTATTGGTGCCAAAAATCATGAAAAGGCCAACCAGTCAGCAACACACTCATTAATCATATTCGTAGCCGCTTCAATTATATTATCATTATTTTTTATATTATTCCAGGACATGATTTTAAGCAGTTATGGAGCATCAGGCCAAACCCTTGTTGAAGCTGATGCATACTCAACTCCACTCTTTTTAGGACTTATTGCATTGATGCTGTCAAACGGTTCAAGCGGAATTCTTCGTGGAGAAGGAGACATGAAAAGAGCAATGTATGCCGTTATTGTTACAGTCATATTGAATGCTATTTTAGATCCAATTTTTATCTACACATTGGGCTTAGGCTCTGCCGGAGCATCTCTTGCAACAATATTTAGTGCTGCAATAGCTGCTTCAGTAATTCTGTACTGGATTTTAATTAAGAAAGACACTTACGTTCATGTTACACTTAAGGGATTCAAGTTTGACAAAAAGATGTCAAGAGACATTTTAAAGGTAGGTATTCCATCCTCTCTTGATATGATGCTTATGGCCATTGCAATGTCAATCTATCTGTTGATGATTTCACAGGTCGGCGGAGATTATGCCATTGCAACATTCTCATCAGGCCAAAGATTGTTCCTCTTTGCAATAATGCCACTTACAGCTATTGGATCTGCTGTTGTAGCAGTAGCCGGAAGTAATTATGGCGCCAGAAACGGTGAATATCTATCAAGAACACACCAATACGGTTCAAAGCTTGGAATCGCACTTGGATTTTTAATAAGTACACTTATCGTGGTATTTGCAACACCTCTTGCTACAATGTTTGCATATACTCCTGAAACCGCCAATTTAATTCCTGGAATTGCCGAATATTTACAGATTGTCTGTCCCTGCCTGACATTTATCGGTATAGGTATAGCATCAAGCTTTTTCTATCAGGGAATCGGAAAGGGAATATACAGCCTATTCTTTACACTTTTAAGGGAAATTCTTTTAGCCGCTCCATTGGCTTATTTTTTGGCAATAACTTTAAACTGGGGAATAATAGGAATATGGGTAGCACTCAGTGTAGGAAAAGGTTTAGCAAGTATTATAAACTATATCTTTGCCAGATATGAAATTAAAAGAATCAGGAAAAGGTTCGGCAATTAACTATTTGCCTCATTTCTCCATTTGAAATACATGATAAGAGAATTGGCTAAATAAATAATACACATGAATAAAATAGCTACAGTTCCATCGCCATTTAAAAAAGCATAAATCCATAATCCCAAATTGATAATGTTGACAATAATCCACAAAAGCCATTGCTCAGCATACATTTTAATAGAGATATACATTCCAACAACAGCAACAACAGTGCCTAAGGCATCTACAAACGGCAGGTTTCCATTCAGTATTTGAAGAATGAGTCCATAGACCATTGTCATTACAAAGACTAATCCCAAAAGTATTAGCGTATTTTTCCGGGATAAGCTCTTTTTATAAACTTCCTTGGTATCCGGATTCATATTCTTCTGCCAGACATAGAATCCGTAAAACTGCATCGGCAGATAATATAAAACATTTAACATTAAGATTCCATAGTATCTGGCATTATATGCAATGAGCGCATAGGTAATAATATGAATTATTGCAAAAAAATAAGTTAACAGTTTGCCTTTGCCTGCAAAAATAACGCATATTATTCCAGTTACTGCGGCAATAAGACCTAAATAATCTTCACCTAAAGCAAAAGTTATAATTGTAATACCAATTGTGGCTATTAACAGCCAGACGATTTCCCAGCTTTTCCATCCGGAGAATTCATTTTTTAAAAAATCATTCATAAAATCACATATACTAATCAATTAATCAATATTTTACTTTTCAAATATACTTTTAAAAACTTAATTCAATCATTTCATTTAAAATATTTAATAATCTTACTTATATCTTTAGTAACAATATTTTGGTGGTTGGATTCAATGAAAATGAACTCATAATTATTTGATATGTTTTTTAAGGATTTTTTATTTGTATCTGAAGTTGCTAAATAAATTATGTGCGTATTTATTTGAGGCGTATGGAAATTCCATGTTGAATTGACATAAGATATTTCTATAACTTTATCAATGAGTTTTTTAGCATTCTTATTTAAATCATAATTATTATATAAATCCCTGGTTTGCTTTGCTATATCTTCTTTATTTGGCTTTTTATTACTTGCAAATGATAATGTACCATCTATAAGAATACATTTATCTACTTTTTTATCTTTCTCCAGTTTTTCAACCAGCAGTGATGCATAAATACAACCTAAAGAATATCCCGCAATAATATCACCATCACAGAATAAATCCTTAATTTCAGTATAATAATAATTAAAAATATCTTCATGATTTGTGTTTTTGATTTCATCTAATGATAATTCATATCTAAAATCATCAATAACATAGATATTTCCTTCAAAATCAATATTTTGAATTAAATCTGAAAATATTATAGATAAACCATCCATAGCAGGAATTAAAAACATGTTTTTATTAATTTTTCCTTTTTTAACTAAATTAAATCCTTTAGTGTTTAAATTTTGAGTAACGTGGAGTGCAATTTTATAAGGAGTTCTTTCCGTCATGATAGTATTGGCATTTAAAATAATATCCTTTTCAGCCAATAATGAAACAATCTGGATAGCAGCTAATGAATCTCCACCCATATTGATGAAATCATCATATATACCGATATCTTTCTCATTAAACACATTTTCAAAGGCGTCTATTATATATTTTTCAGTTTCATTCCTCGCTGCAACATATTTGCTACGTAAAGAAGAAACATCAACTTCAGGCAAAGATTTCTTATCTACTTTACCGTTAACATTCAATGGAATAGAATCTAATTTAATAACATATGAAGGCACCATATAATTTGGTTTGAGGTTGGCAACATAATCCTGAATTAATTCCCTAATTTTATTTTCCTCCAAATCATTTGATACGACAACATAAGCCACAATTTCATTATTTCCATTATTATTGACTGTTTGAACAGTTACATCATCAATAATATCCATAGTTCTTATTGTAGACTCTACTTCAGACAGTTCAATACGATTTCCCCGAACTTTAACCTGATTATCACGGCGACCTACAATACCTAATGATCCATCAGGTAAAAGTCTTACAAGGTCACCAGTACGATACATCACAGTATAATCTTTACTATCATCGAAAGGATTATTGATGAATGCTTTTTCAGTTTCTTCATCCCTATTTAAGTATCCATCAGCAATTTGAATACCTGATAAATATAACTCACCTATGGCTCCAACTGGAACTTGTCTAAATTCATTATCTAAAATATATGCTTTAATATTATTGTATAAATGACCAACTGAAGATGGATCTATCCTAGTGCTTTGTTCAATTGCACAAACGGATACACAGCCTTCTGTTGGACCATATCCATCAATAACCAGATAATCAAGAGATTTATTTACTTGACCTAATTTTTCACCACCTGTTGTTAAAACTTTCAAAGAAGTATTATCAACATTCTTTATAAATAATTTGGCAACAGGAGTAGTGATACTTGTGTATGTCACTTGATTATCAATGAAGAATTTATTTAATTCAGGAATATTTAATCTAATGTCCTCCGGAATAATGGTTAAACAAGATCCTGTAAATATTGGCAATAATATGCTCTTAATTGCCCCAGCATCAAACCCAATGGATGAAAACATAGCAAAAACATCATTCTTTTTGAGTTCAGCTATTTTATTGAAACCCTCAAGATAATTAACAATGGCTTTTCTTGTAATTTTAACGCCCTTTGGAATGCCTGTTGTTCCACTAGTATATAAAATACAGGCCAAATTACCGTCAGTAACAGGTAGAGATGTCAATGATTCAATATTTTCATTAAAAATATCATTAATATTTAAAAGAGTAATATCCAGTGATAAATTCAAAGCACGCTCATATGTTTCATCGCTAACAATAAGAACCTTGGATTTTGTATCGGTTAACATGAACTTTATACGTTCATCAGGATGATTGTCATCCAACGGTACAAAAACTGCCCCAATTGATAAAATAGCCAATATATTAAATACATAGTATTCAGATTTTTCAACTAAAAATCCAACGAAGTCTTGAGCTTTTACACCTAATTCGATCAATTTTTTAGCGATTTTATCGGACATATAAGCTCCTTCACCATAGCTATAGTATCTATTTTCACCATACACGAGTTTATTGTTTGGATATTTTGCTAAATTATCATTGAATGCATCTAAAACATTATTATATGTTAAATCCTGATCTCTTTGATTATATTCATTTAAAAGTCGAATATCATTATTTGAAATATAATTTATATCCCTTAGATTTTCTTTTTCTACAAATTGCATTAATACTTCCTTAAATACCTTTGCAAATCTTTCGGCAGTATCCTGGCTGAATTTATCTCTATGGCTGACGGAAACAACAAAACCATCATCCAAATCATTAACAACACATAAAAATTCAGAAACACAGTTTGTAAAATCACTGAATGTTATATCATCACCAACATCGGATACATCATTCAAATTACGATTATATTCAAATGTAACTTTATTGTTCAAATTAAAATCATTGGAAAGTACTCTGAATGGATAAAAACTATTGGTTAATGCTGATAAAATCAAATTAGAAGCATCATATAAATATTCATCCACAAGTCTATCTTTACAATCCATTACAATCGGAACAGTACGAACAAACATTCCTAAAGCATCCTGACTGTAATTATGATGACGTCCATGTTCGGTGAAATTATAGTAAACCTTATCCCCTCCGGTAAAACGTGAATACGTATATGCAAAAACTGAATTTAAGAAACTTCCCAAACTAACACCTTTATTTTTTACAAATGATTCAACCTGATCCCTTATACCTCTAATTGGTAGAGTAACACTACCTGCAGAACCTTCAACATCCTCTAATAAATATGCAACATCATCAATGTCTGCTAACATATCTTTGAAAAATTCATATGCTGATTTATACTCATCTGTGAATTTAGATTCAAATGATTCAGAGCCTGCATAAACAAAACCATAATCCACATCCCTATTTAATTCACCATTTATAGCACAGTTTAATTCTTTATTAAGAATGCCTACAGAAGTAGCATCGCTAATAATATGGTGCATATCATAGAATACAAACTTACCTTCACTATTTTCTATAATATAGAAACGAGCTAAAGATTTATTTAAATCAAAAGGTTTTACTAATTTAGAATAATCATCAGTGTTCACAACTTCAATTGATGGATAAGCATCACAAATTAAAAGGGAACGATCACCGGTATCTAAAATACGTGCTTTTAAAATAGGATGTTTGTCAATCAACTCGCGGATGCCCTTTTCAATTTCATCAATAGATTTTGACAATCCACATTCAAAAACACCCAAAACCGAATAACTTATTCCCTTATCATGCATTTTTTCATCCAAATAAACTCCCAATTGGGGTTCAGATAAACAACAAACTATACCTTCTTTTTTGAAACTATAATTTCCAATGAATTTTAATTCAGACAAAATATTTTCATGGAAAGTCTTGAATTCATCGCCTATATAAGTTCCATCTGCATAATTTCCTCTAAAAAGATAATAATTATCTATACGAGAAATATTAAAGGAAATACCATAGGATTCAGCATCAACATCAATATCTATAATTTCATCATTATCTGATAGATAATCATTTATTGATTCGAATAATTTATTTTTAAAAATGAATTCTGAGCTTAAGAAATTAAATGAAACTGGGCAATGTTTAAATTCCAATTCACCAGTAGTGTAAATTAAAGAAGAATAATTAAGACCTAAATTATCAATATCTTTAAAAGCAGTTTTAAGATTATAAACATCTTCCATTAATGAAATATTGTCATACCCATTACTTATCTTAATTGAAACAGGATATTGGCTAGTGAACCAACCTATTGTTCTTGAAACATTAGCTAAATTTTCATCACGACCATAAGATTCAACATTGAAAACAATATTTTTATCATAGGTCTTTTTATATGCACGTGCTATTGCTAAAGCCAAGTATTCATTTTCAGATAACATTAACAAATTATCAGCATCATAGTCTATTTCAGCATTAAATGAAAATCCTCTTGAATCACCTTTAATCAAATCATCATCTAATAGATTATTAACATCAATCCAATGTTGTTTTTCTTCATCAGATATATTATTAACTAATTGTTTAACATCATTAACCCAGTTTTTATAAGGATATGGTCTTAAAAGGTCTATTTTAACACCTTCAACCAAATTAAAGTAAATTTGAGTTAAATCCCCTAATAAAATATTCCAACTAACTCCATCAATAATTAAATGATGAGCAACAATGATAAAGTAATATTCACCACCATATTTAATTAAACTGGTATCAATCAGCTTATGTTGAATATCCAATGAATTAAGCGAATCAATAAAAATATTAATCACATTTTCTTCCAAATTCTCCTTGATAATATATTCGTTAATATTATACTGGCGAGCGTTTAAAGGCAGGATTTCCTGAATAGGAGTATCTCCTTCAAATCTATAAACTGCACGCAGCATGTCATGGATATTAACTAACTCATTTAAAGCCTGCTGTAATTTATCAACATCAATATCTTCACTCATTTTTAAAATAAAATTCTGAGCGAACTTATTTTTATTTATATAATCAAAGAAAAACTTCTGTATAGGCAGTAATTCAACTTCACCTTCAGTAGCATCATATGAAATTTTTTCAATATGTTTTCCAATATTTTGTGCAATTAAATAAGGAGTTTTATACTTTAATATATCACTTGCATTAAAATGAATAGATTTATCATTAAGTAATGAAACAACACGAATAGCAATGATGGAATCTCCACCTAAAAGTGTGAAATCATCAAATAAACTAATTCCTTCATAATTAAATACTTCTTCAAAAACCTGGATTACAATTTCTTCCATTTTATTTGTTGGACCATAATAATCTCTATATAACTTATCCCATTCAACTTTAGGCAATTCACGTTTATTCACTTTACCATTAATTGTTAACGGAATTTCATCCAATTCAATTATAAATGAAGGAACCATATATGCGGGTTTATTTAAACTTATGTATTCGGAAATAGATTCTTTAAATTTTGGGACTTCTTTAGATAAAACAACATATGCCACTAACTCATTATTATGATTATTTTTAAATGTTTGAACTGTAACATCTTCAACATAGTCTAGCTTACTGATAATACTTTCAACAGCACTTAATTCTACACGGTTACCTCTGATTTTTACTTGCCTATCCTGACGACCTACAATACCTAATGATCCGTCAGGTAATAAACGCACCAAATCTCCAGTACGATATAGCATATTGTATTTTGGAGAATTATCAAATGGATTTTTAACGAAATTTTTGTCTGTTTCTTCCTTTTTATTTAAATATCCATTTGCAAGTTGATAACCAGAAATATATAATTCTCCGACAGCGCCTATTGGTACACGTCTGCCTTCTTTATCTAAAATGTATGCTTTAGTATTATAATTTAATAAACCTACAGAAGAATGGTGAATCTTATCTGAAACCATTGATTTACAAATAAAAGCAAATGTTTCAGTTGGACCATAACCATCAACCAAAATATAATTAGGGCTTTCAACTTCACCCAATATCTCACCACCAACAGTTAAAACTTTTAGAGAGGTTTCATCAATTTCTTTTATGAACAATCTGCCCACTTGAGTAGTAATCATAGTGTGTGTAACACCCTGACTAATAAAGTAATCATTCAAATAGGACATGTTTAGTTTGATATCTTCTGGAACAATAGACAAACAAGCTCCAGCATAAATAGTCTGAAATATAGCCTCTGAAGCTGCATCAAAACCAATATTCGCAAACAAACCATAAACATCATCATTAGTGAAATTATAATTTTCAGCATAAACTGTGGATAAGTTAAGAATTGCTTTTCTTGTAATTTTAACTCCTTTAGGAAGTCCTGTTGTTCCACTAGTATACAAAATACATGCCAAATTATTATATGTAACAGGTAAAAATGATAAATTTCCAGGATTCTCATAAATTATTTCAGATAGATTTAAAACAGTTAAATCTTTAGATATAACACCAACACGATTGTATGTTTCATCACTGACAATAATGACCTTGCTTGCAGTATCTTTCACTATGAATTCCAAACGTTTATCAGGCAAGTTATCATCCAGAGGAACATAAACTGCACCAGTAGACATTATGCCTAAAACAGCAAACATATAATATTCACTACGAGGAAGTAAAAATGCAACATAATCCTTTTCACTTATACCCATGTTGATTAATTGTTTAGCAATTTTATCTGCAATGAAAGCACCTTCGGAATAAGTGTAATGATTTTCATTTAATGAAACAAGATTGCTGTTAGGACGTTTTGCTAAATGGTCATTAAATGCATCCAAAATATCATCATAGATTAAATCTTTATCAGTCTTATTATATTCATCTAAAATTTTAATATCCTCATTAGAAATGTATTTGATTTCATTTAATTTATCAACATTTGTTATTTCATGCAAAATTAATTTATATGATTCAGCAAAGGCATTGATAAAGTCACTGGAATATTTATTGGAATAGTTAATATTTAAGTTATATTCTTCTCCATTTTGAATCACATTGACATTCAAATCGTTGATGAGATTATAGTCATTTTCGAAATCAATATCATTTTCAACAACATTTTCAGCATCATATAACAAATCTGGTATGAACTGGAATATGATATTTGAATCAAAATTGAATTCATTTGCAAGTAATCTAAATGAATAATAATTGTATTTTGTTATATCATAAAGCAATTGAGACATATATCTCATAAATGATGAAACGTCCTGATTTTCACAATTAGCCAATACCGGTAAAGTGTTTACAAACATACCTATTGCATTTAAATTATTGAATCTATCTCTTCCATTTTCAACTATATTAAATAATACCTGTTCATTAGCAACAAAACGGGATAATGTATAAGCAAAAACACCAGTGAATAAAACATTTTTAGTAATTTGATTTTCTTTAATAAATGATTTTAGTATATTGGAATTTAAATCCAAATCAACATATATAGAGCCTGATCCATCAGGCAGTACACTATCCAATAAAATACCAACATCATCATTTTCATCCAACATGCTTTTATAAAAATTATTTGCATTTTCATATTCTTCAGTATGTTTTATTTGTTGTGTGAAAGCTGAAACCTTTAAAAATGAATCATCAATGCCAACACTACCACCATCAAGAACTATCTGTAAATCTCTTTTAAATACCTGGTTGGATATTGCATCAAATATAATGTGGTGGAATGATGCAAATAACTCGAATTTTTCATTATTTTCAATTATTAAAAATCTGCATAAATTACCATTTAAATCAAATGGTTTTAATAAATATGATTTAATAAATTCATCATCACGTTGAGATTTAACAATAATAGGAGGTTTAGATCCCATCACCAAATAAGGTACATCATAATCATCACTAACATGCATTCCTAAAATCGGATGAATATTAAACATTTCTTCTATAGCATCAATTACCTCATTAACACCATATTTCTTTGAAATTTGCATGAAGAAAGGTATAATATATGAGTTTACTTTATTTTTAACTATTATATCCAAATAAACATTTAATTGTGGTTCATTTAAAGGACATCCGGAATCTAAAGAATAAACATCTAAATTAAACTGATTTTTACTAATATTTTTTGAAATTGCATGAGGAGTACGCAAACTTAAAATTTCTCCTGCAGTAATATTATAATCCTCAAGATAAGATATTAATTGGATAGCAGTTAATGAATCCCCACCAAGACGAATAAAATCATCATACACACTTATTTTTTCCTGATTGAAAACTTTTTGGAACGCTTCAACAATCTCTTTTTCTATTTCCGTTTTTGGAGCCACATAATCTGCACGCAAAGTATCAATTTCAACTTCAGGTAAAGAACGTTTGTCTACTTTTCCATTTACAGTTAGAGGAATAGAATCCATTTTAACTACAAATGAAGGAACCATATATCCCGGTTTGTTTTCACCAACATAATCACAAACATAACGCTCAATATCTTCAATTTCATCAGATGCTACAACATAAGCTACCAATTCATTATTGGATTCATTTTTAATAGTTTGAACAGTAACATCATCAACATAATCCAATTCTCGAATTGTAGATTCAATTTCAGCTAATTCAACACGATTTCCACGTATTTTAACCTGATTGTCACGACGACCAACAATAGCCAATGATCCATCAGGTAAAAATCTTACCATATCTCCACTGCGGTATAATACTTCATAACCTTTAGTACTGTTAAATGGATTTTCTAAAAATGAAGATTTTGTTTCTTCATCACGGTTTAGGTATCCTTTTGCAACTTGGTATCCTGCAATGTATAATTCGCCTACACTGCCATAAGGGACCTGCCTGAATTCATTATCCAATACATATGCTTTAGTATTATAATTCAACATACCAATTGATGAGTAATCAACTTTATCGTTATTATCAATTGAAGTTATATATGCAAAAGTCTCGGTAGGTCCATATCCATCAATAACCTTATAGTCAGACGGATTAGTTATTTCACCTAATTTTTCACCACCAACCTTTAAAACTTTTAGTGATGTTTTATCAATACTGCGCATAAAGAGTTTAGCCACCTGTGTTGTCATCATGACATGGGTAATTCCCTGATTAATGAAATAATCATTTAATCTGTCCATATCCAAACGGACATCTTCAGGAATGATTGATAAACATGCTCCATCATGAAAAGTTTGACATATTGCTTCTGAAGCAGCATCAAAACCAATGGATGCATATAATCCATAAACATGATCATTACTTAAATTGTTTTCATCAATATAATGCTCAGATATGTTAAGTATGGCTTTGCGTGTGATTTTAACACCTTTTGGAATTCCAGTAGTTCCACTGGTATATAAAATACAGGCTAAATCATCATGAACAACAGGTAATTGATTTAATGATTCTATATTCTCTCCAATAATGGAGGAAATATTTACGATTTCCATATCAGTTATATTTTGAGCGCGCTTACATGTTTCATCACTAACAATAATCGTTTTTGTATCGCAATCTTCCAGTATGAATTCTATACGTTTATCCGGCAACTTATCATCTAAAGGAACATAAACTCCGCCCATTGACATTATGCCTAAAACCGCAAACATATAATACTCACTACGAGGAAGTAAAAATGCAACATTATCCTGCCTGTTTACACCAACATCAATTAATTGTTTAGCAATTTTATCAGCCATATATGCTCCTTCACCATAGCTATAACATTTATCTTCCATGGAAACGAGTTTATTGTCAGGATATTTTGATAAGTTATAATTAAAAGCATCTAAAATATCATCATAGCCCAAATCATATTCAGTTTGATTATATTTATTTAAAATTCTTTTATCGTCTTCAGAAGTGTAATCAATCTCTTTTAAAGTTTTTTTATCTAAAATTTGAACCAGTATTTCTTTAAACACATTCACAAAACGTTCAGCAGTATTCTGGCTGATTTTATCCAAATGACTTATATTAACAATAAATCCATTATCATAGTCATTTACAACACATAAAAATTCAGAAACACCATTTGCAGTATCACTGAATACTATATTCTCATCAATATCAGGTATTTCGTTTAAAGTGGAATTATATTCAAAAGTAACATTATTGTTTAAACCAAATTCTCTTACAAGTAATCTGAAAGGATAAATACTGTTTGCCATAGATTCTAAAATCAAATCAGAAACATCACGAACATAGTCATTAATTTGTCTGTCTTTACAATCCACAATAACCGGAATAGTACGGATAAACATTCCAACAGCATTTTGATTATAAGATTCATGACGTCCATGTTCAGTGAAATTATAATAAACTTTATTACTTCCTGTGAAACGAGAATAAGTGTATGCAAAAACGGAATTTAATAAATTACCTATACTAATACCATTCTCTCGAATAAATTGTTCAGCACGTTCTCGAACATCAGGAATAAACAGACTGACACTACCATTACGTCCGTCAATGTCATCCACTAAAGACTCAACATCATCCATATCGTCAAATTCCATATTAAAGAATTCATGAGCAGATTCATAACGTGATTCGAATTTGGATTCAAATGAATCATAACTATCGTAAATAAAACCTAAATCTATTGAATCATCTAAAGAATTATCCAATGCTTCATTTAATTCCTTATTAATAATACCACGAGTGCTTGCATCACTGATAATATGGTGCAGATCGTAAAAGATAAATTTACTTTCAGGTTTATCAATAATAAAGAATCTGGCTAAATTCGTATCCAAATCAAATGGTTTGACTAATTCAGAATAATCATCAGTATCGACAACTTCAATTGACGGATAACTGTCACAAACCAAAAGAGGCATATCTGCAGTATCCAAAATACGGCCTTTTAAAATAGGATGCTTATCAATTAAAGAATAAATAGCTTGTTTAATATCATTAACGGATTTATCCAATTTACATTCCAGAATATCATTTGAAGAATAGGCTATTCCCTTATCGTTGACTTTTTCATCCAGATAAATTCCAATTTGTGGTTCAGACAAGCAGGTGACAATACCATCATCAAATTTATAATTTCCAATGAAATCCAGTTCTTTTTTAATATTTTCAACAAATGTATCAAATTCATCCCCAATATATGTATCCATTGCATAATATCCGCTGAAAATATAAGAACCACCCATATTAAATACGTTTAAGGTAATTCCATAAAATTCAGAGCCCTGTCTAAATTCATATAACTCATCCAAATTAAATAAATCATAATTAATTGATTTGAAAAGTTCATTTTCAAAAATAAATTCATCACTTAAGAAATTAAATGTGACTGGGCATTGTTTATACTCCAATTCTTTAAGAGTATAAATTAAAGAAGCATAATTTAAACCTAAATGATTAACGTCCTTAAATGCAGTTTTAAGACCATAAACATCATTAGCTAAAGAAATATTGTCATAATCATTACTTACATCTACAAGTACAGGGTATTTGCTTGTAAACCAACCCAAGGTTCCTGCCACATTGGCAATACTTTCATCACGCCCATGTGTTTCCCTATTAAAAATAATATTTTTACCATAAGTCTTTTTATAAGCACGGGCTATACTTAAAGCTAAATACTCTTCTTCAGACAATCTTAATAAATTATTAACATCAAATTTAATGTCCATATTAAAATTAAAAGGATTTGACTGCCCTTTAATGGAAGATTCATCTATTGATTCATTAATTTTAATCCAATGTTGTTTTTCACTTTCAGGAATGTTTTCAACCAATTGTTTAACATCATCGACCCATAATTTGTAAGGATATGGTCTTAAAAGATTAATTTCATTATCTTTAACCATCCGCGTATAAATTTGAGTTAAATCATTGATTAAAATACTCCAACTAACACCATCAATAATTAAATGATGAATTACGAAAACAAGATATGAATCATCTTCATGGTGAATCAAATTAATCTTTATCAATTCACCATTTATATCCAATGAATCATTTAATTCAATGATTATATCTTTTATACTATTTTTAAAATCATTATCTATAGTATATTCCTTGATTTTACAGATATGAGTATTAATTGGCATTATCTCCTGAATTATCTCATCATTATCATTTCTGTATTTTACCCTTAACATGTCATGAACATTAGTTAATTCATCAAATGCTTTCTGTAAAATATCCAGATTCAGATTAATTTTTGACTTTAAAATAAATTCCTGAGAATAATTGTTGGCGTTTATTTTATCAAAGAAGTAATCCTGAATTGGGAGAAGATCCACATTACCTTCAGTTGCATCATATGAAACCTGATCAAACACACTAATATTCTGTGCAATTACATATGGAGTTTTATAATCTAGAATGTCTCTTGCATTACAGTCAATTCCTCTTTTTTGAAGTAATGAAACAACACGAATAGCAGAAATAGAATCTCCACCTAACTGAATAAAATCATCATATAAACCAATGCCCTTTTGGTTAAATACTTCTTCAAACACATCAACTATTGCTTTTTCTTCTTCTGTTGTTGGTGGAACAAATTCGGCATGTAAACTATCCAAATCCACTTTAGGCAATGCATGTTTATCAACTTTACCGTTAATATTCAATGGAATTTCATCTAATTTTATTACATATGAAGGAACCATATAATCCGGTTTACGCTCCCTTACATAATTAGAAATTGAATCAAATAATTCTTTATTTTCCAAATCCTTTGAAGATACAATATATGCTATCAACTCATTATTCCCATTGTTATTAACTATTTGAATTGTAACATCTTTTACATAATCGATACTTCTGATTGTTGATTCCACTTCAGACAGTTCTACACGATTTCCACGGATTTTAACTTGATTGTCTTGACGGCCTAAAATACTTAAAGTGCCATCAGACAACATACGCACCATATCACCAGTGCAATACAATTTAGAGTAATTTTTATCATTATCAAATGGATTATCAATAAATGATTTATGATTTTCCTCATCCCGGTTTAAATAACCTTTAGAAACCTGATAACCTGCCAAATGCAATTCCCCTATGGCACCATAAGGAACTGGCCTTTTTTCTGAATCCAAAATATAAACTTTTGAATTGTAATTAAGATGCCCAATGGAAGAATAATCTTTCTTATCTTCGTATTTAATTGAGGTGATGAAGTTATTTGTTTCAGTAGGGCCGTATTCATCAACCAGAATATAATTTTCCGGATTTTTTATTTCTCCTAATTTTTCCCCACCTACAAATAAAAAGTTTAAAGAAGTATTATCATTAATTTCCATAAACAGTTTACCCACCGGAGTAGTAATCATGGTATGAGTCACATTTTGCTCAATGAAATATTCATTCAATTTTACCATATTTAATTTTATATCATTTGGGACTATTGATAGACAAGACCCAGCATAAATAGCTTTAAATATAGATTCACAACCGGCATCAAATCCAATTGACGGATATAAACCATAAACATCATCATTGTTTAAATCATAAGTGTCTGCATAATAAGCAGCAACATTAAGAATAGATTTTCTAGTAACTTTTACTCCTTTAGGAAAACCAGTACTACCACTAGTATATAAAATTGAAGCAACATCCCCATAACAGATATCAAGATGATTCAGATGTCCTATACCTTCATTGACAATATCTGATATGTTTATAATAATTGAATCTTTAAATAACGTTTTAGCACGTTGATAAGTATTATCAGTAGTAAGAATAACCTTAGCATTCGTATCTTTAACTATAAATTCAATCCTATTATCTGGATGAGAATCATCCAAAGGAACAAAAATGGCTCCTACAGACAGGATTCCTAAAACAGAAAATACATACCATTCGGAACGATCAACTAAAAATGCAACACAATCCTGAGAGTTAATATTTAAATCCGACAATTTCCTAGCTATTTTATCCGAAATAAAAGCACCTTCAGAATAACTATATGAAACATTATTATATGATACCAATTTATTATCAGGATATTTGGCAAGATTATTATTGAATGCTTCCAAAATATCTTTATAATCCAAATCATGTTCAGTTTGATTATAAAGATTCAATAAATCCAAATCTTCATTGCTGGTGTATTCAATATCTTTTAATTCATTTTTATCCAGCATCTGAATTAGTATTTCCTTATATGAATTTAAAAAGCGAATAATTGTGTCATTATTGTATTTTTTGGAAGAACTTACGCTTACTAAAATACCGTCAGACAAATCATTTACTATACATAAAAAGTCTGAAACCAGATCAAATAGATTGTTTTCAATTATCAATTCATCATCTATGTTTGGAAGTTCATTTAAATTAGAATTATACTCAAAGGTCACGTCATTTGTTAAATCAAATTTTCGGGCAAGCAATCGGTATGGATAGAAACTATATTTCATGGCATCTAAAAATAAATCAGAAGTGTCAGTTAAAAACTCTATAATAGATTTATTTTCACAATTAACTATTATAGGGATTGTTTTAACATACATACCTAATGCATTTTGATTGTATGATTCATGACGCCCATTTTCGGTGAAAGTATAGTAAACTTTTTCATTACCCATGAAACGAGAATAAGTATAAGCAAATACTGCATTGAATAAATTACCTGCAGTTATTCCATTTTTATGGCAAAATGATTCTATTTTTTCTTTAATTCCAACAATCGGAATACGAATAGTATTTTCAATACCATCAATATCATTTAACAAATTAGATATATTATCAATACCGGAAATATTGCTGCTGAAGAAGTTACTGGCATCTTCATAATCTGTTTTAAATTTTAAATTGAATGAATCAATACTATTATAAATAAAACCCAAATCAACAGTATCGTCCAATTCTCCATTTAAAATTTTACTTAATTCTTTATCAATAAGTATAGTACTAGTTGCATCATTAATTAAATGATGTATGTCATAAAATATGAATTTACCCTCTTTATTTTCATTAATATAAAAACGGGCCAGAGATTCATTCAAATTGAAAGGTTTAATCAATTTAGAATAATCCTCCACATCCACCACTTCAATTAATGGATGACTATCACAAATTAAAAGAGGTGTTTCCCCATCTATAACACGGCCTTTTAAAACAGGATGCTTATCGATTAAATAGGTTATTGCATTTTTTATATCTTCAATAGAATGGTCGAATCCGCATTCAAAGATTTTTGGAATTGAATAAGCATTACCCTTGTCATGTATTTTTTCATCCAGATAAACTCCTAATTGTGATTCAGATAAAGCACAAACATAATTATCAAATTTATATTCTCCTATAAACTTTAATTCATATTTTATATTTTCAACGAATTCATTAAATTGTTTTGAAATGTATGTGTCATCAGCATAATCTCCTTTAAAAATATAATATTCATCTCCACGAACCACATTTATGCTAATACCATATGTTTTACGACTGAATATTTTTTCATCATTCAATTCGACGTAATCTGATTCAAACAGCTCATTTTTAAAGATAAATTCTGTACTTAAAAAGTTATAAGTTACTGGACAATGTTTATACTCCAATTCATCCAAAGTATAAATTAAAGAAGAATAATTTAATCCTAAATGTTTAACTCCATTAAATGCATTTTTAATATTATAAACATCGTTCATTAGTGAAACATTATCATAACCCTGATTAACATCAACCGGAACTGGGAATTGGCTAGTAAACCAGCCGATTGTTTTGCCAACATCAGCAATGCTTTCATCACGACCATGAGATTCACGATTAAAAATAATATCTTTTCCATATGTCTTTTTATAAGC
The DNA here is from genome assembly GCF_045646045.1 of Methanobrevibacter sp. Lineage (GTDB taxonomy): Archaea > Methanobacteriota > Methanobacteria > Methanobacteriales > Methanobacteriaceae > Methanocatella. Next base: position 29,936 of record NZ_JAZRJY010000038.1, read on the forward strand.
CCTTGCAATAGCTAAAGCAATATATTCATCTTCACTTAACATTAAAAGATTATCAGTATCAAAAGACACATCCATTCTAAAAGAATAATCCTTAGGATTACCTTCAATTAAAGAATCATCCAATAAATTATTTATTTGAGTCCAATGTTGTTTTTCTTCATCAGAAATATCATTAGCTAAAGATTTAACATCTTCCACCCATAATTTATACGGATAAGGTCTTAAAAGGCTATTTTGACTATCGTCTGTATATAGATAAGTTAAATCATCTATCAAAATACTCCAGCTTACACCATCTACAATTAAATGATGAATTACAAATACCAGATAATCCTCATCACCACAATGAACTAAAGATATTTTTATCAATTCATTTTCAATATCAATAGAATCTTTAGATTCTTTAATAATCATTTTTATGGTTTTATTGAAATTATTTGTGTCATATTCTTTAATTTCACAAACCTGCTCATTCAATGGAAGTATTCCTTGAACAATATTGTCATCTGCGTGTCTGTAAGTTGCCCTTAACATATCATGAATATCAGATAATTTATTGAATGCTGATTGCAATCGATTTAAATCTAATTTTATTTTAGATTTTAGGACAAACTCCTGTGTAAAATCATTACGGTTTACATAATCAAAGTAATAGCTTTGTATAGGCAACAAATCAACTTTTCCTTCAGTAGGATCATATGAAATTTTATCAATTTTTTCTATATTTTGAGCAATTAAATAAGGAGTTTTATAATTCAATATGTCCCTTGCAGTACATGAAATATTATTTTTTTCAAGCAATGAAACAACACGGATTGCAGTGATAGAATTTCCACCAAGACGGACAAAGTCATCATATAAACCAATGCCTTTTTTATTAAATGCAACTTCAAATGAATTGACAATCTGCTTTTCAATTTCATTTGTTGGAACAACGTATTCCACTTCCAAATTAAGACTGTCAACTTTAGGCAAAGCACGTTTATCCACTTTACCATTAACGGTTAACGGAATCGTATCTAATTTAACTACAAACGAAGGAACCATATAAGGAGGCTTATATTTTCTCACATGATTTTGAATATAATCTACAATGTCACCTTCTTCAAATTCATCAGATACAACCACATATGCCACTAATTCATTATTGTCGTTATTTTTAAAAGATTGAACAGTTACATCTTCAATAAAGTCTAATTTTCGAATCACACTCTCAATTTCAGATAGTTCTACACGATTTCCACGAATTTTAATCTGATTATCCTGACGATTAACAATAGCTATAGACCCATCAGGCAGTAATCTTACCATATCACCCGTATGATATAATACATTATAATCCTCACTTTCATCAAATGGATTAATGACAAATGATTCATTTGTTTCCTTTTCACGATTTAAATACCCATCAGCAATTTGATATCCTGAAAGACATAATTCTCCAACAGCACCAACAGGAACCTGTCTACCATCAGCATCCAAAATATATGCTTTAGAATTAAAATTCAACATACCAATTGATGACGGGTCGATTTTATCTGAATTTTTAATTGAAGAAATAAATGCAAAAGTCTCTGTTGGTCCAAAAGCATCGACTAAACAGTAATCTGCAGGATTTTTGAATTCACCTAACTTTTCACCACCCACAGTTAAAACCTTCAAGGAATTGTTTTCAACAGTATTCATGAAAATTTTACCAACTTGAGTAGTTAACATTGTATGAGTAACACCCTGTGAAATGAAATATTTATTTAGTTCATTTATATTTAAACGAATATTTTCCGGAACAATAGATAAGCATGACCCAGCATAGATACTTTGACATATTGCCTGAGACGCAGCATCAAATCCAATTGTTGCAAATAATCCATAAACATCCCCATTATTCAATCCACATTTATCCACGTAATTAGCCACTAAATTAAGAATAGCCTTTCTTGTAATTTTAACACCTTTAGGAGTGCCTGTGGTACCGCTAGTATATAAAATACAAGCCAAATTGCCATAAATAACAGGCAACTTGGATAAGTTTCCAATTTCATCATCCATAATATTTGAAATATTTAAAATTATACCCTCAGGGGATAACTTTTTTGCCCTTTCATATGTTTTATCATTAGCAATAACAATTTTAGAAGAGCTATCCTTTAAAATAAACTTTAAACTAGCATCGGGCAAACTATCATCCAACGGAACATAAACTCCACCACATGAGAGGATACTTAAAACAGAAAACATATATAATTCTGATCTTTCAACTAAAAATGCAATCTTGTCCTGTTGCTCAATACCCAAATCAATTAATTTCTTACTTATTTTATCGATAATATAAGCCCCTTCACCATAGCTATAATAAGTGTCATTGTAGGACACCAGCTTGTTTTTAGGATACTTTGAAAGATTTTCATTAAATGCGTCCAAAACATCATTATACTCAAGATTTTTTTCTATTTGATTATAACTATCCAATAAAGATAAATCTGATTGAGTAGTGTATGTAATGTCAGATAATTCAGTTACATTCATTATTTCTTTTAAAATTAATTTATAAGATTTACAAAAACGTTCAATGAGTTCTTTTGAGAATTTATCAGAATAAAATATTTTTATCCCCATTTTGTTGTCTTTTAAATCAAAGATATGAAATGACATGTCTCCATGCATATCATGTTTTAATTCTTCAGCACTGTAACCAAATTTTCCCTCTTTAAATGTGTTAGAAAAGATATCGTGAGAATATTGGAATAAAATATTAGAATTTAAATCATATTCATGAGCCAAAATACGGAAAGGATACAAATCATACATCATGACGCCATTAATCAAACTGCGAGAATAATGCATAAATGAATCTATATTTTGATTAGTACAGTCAAAAATCAGCGGTAGTGTACGAACATACATTCCAACGGATTGAGATAAATCAATGTGTCCTCTACCATTTTCAATTAAATCAAATGATACTTTTGAAGAACCCGTAAACCTGGATAAAGTATAAGCAAATACACTAGTGAAAAACTGATTAAGAGTAACTTGCTTTTCATTCAGAAATGAATTCAAATTTTCATTATCAATAGCTATCTCATCAATATATTCACCATCATCTGAATCATCATTGGCAACAGATGCCAATAAGTCATATGTCTCATCGTAATCAGCCAGCATTTCATCAAAGAATTTTTCTGCATTATTCATATAATCTTGATTGATGCTAGTTTCTTCAAATGAAATTTGTCTTAAAATACCATCATCAATTGAATTTACTTTTGAACCCTGTAAAATTTTTAAAAATGTTTTTGAAAGAATATTGGCAGAAGTACCATCAAAAATTAGATGATGACAATCAATACATAATATTGTCGAATCTCCATTGTTCACTATTAAAAATCTGGATAGATACTTATCCAGTTCAAAAGGTTGGACAAATTCATCAATATCACCAACCAATCCTTCTTTGATTTCAGGATTGGCATCAAAACTAAAGTATGAATCACCATTATCATTAACGACACAGGCAGATAAAACAGGATAAACTTCAAATAAACTTTTTATTGCATTTTTTATTTCATCAACAGAATAAGGATAATTAAATTCAATTTTAAATGGATTATTATATTCTGTTTTTGTTTCATTAACCATTTCATCAGAATAAACATTTAATTGAGACTCGGATAAAGGACATAAATCATCAAATGTATATTTAACATCAATTGTTGAGTGAATATCCAAATCATATTTAATTTTGTTTGAAATATTTGCAGGAGTTCCCAGTTCAATTATTTCATTGGATGATAAAGTAACTCCTGTTTTTTCTTTCAATAACATTTGCAGATTCATTGCTGATAAAGAGTTTCCTCCCAACTCCACAAAATCACTATCTATCAAAACAACATCCTGATTTAAAACTTCTTTAAAAGCATCAATAACAATATAAAGAGTGTCATCTTCAATATAATTGCCATAATTTTGATTTTTCAACATTTCTTTTAATGCAATTTTATCAATTTTACCATTAACATTTAAAGGAATCTTTTCTAATTCTATAAATAATGAAGGGATCATATAATAAGGTAATTCCATTTTTAAAGCATTTTTTACATCATTTATATCTACTTCATCATTGGTTGTGTAGAATGCAATGAGATTATCATGATCCACATCCAGATAAATCTCAGAAATTCCCTTGAATTTTTTCATAATAGTTAAAATCTCACCGGATTCTATCCTAAATCCTCTAACTGATAATTGATTATCTTCACGGCCAATAATTTCAATTTCACCATCAAAATTATAAAAACCTATATCTCCTGTACGATACATCTTTTTATTATCACAGTAAGGGTCATCGACAAAGACTTCACTGGTTAATTCAGGCTCGTTATAATATCCGGGACTTATATATTCACCGGAAATACATATTTCTCCCGGAACTCCTATAGGCATTTGATTATAATTTTTATCTAGGATATGAACTTCCAAATTTGCGATTGGCCTACCGATTGGAACATCATCGCTGCCCATATCATTTAAATCATAAAATTTTATAATTCCAACAATTATCTCAGTTGTACCATAAAAATTGATTAATCTGGTATGTCTCTCAATTTTACTTAATTTATCTACTTTTGAACCTGCTAAAACCAGATAATCCAATTTTAAATCTTCATTTTCATAAATAGGAATCCCCACAGATGGAGGTAATATTAAATGTTTCATAGGATGCTCTTTAAGGGCTTTAATTAACAATAAAATATCTTTTTGTTCGCGTTCATTGAAAATTCTACAGCAACAGCCATCGATTAATGAAGCAAATATCAGATATGATGCGATAAAACTAAAGCTAAGGAAACATCCAATAACATCATTGGGAGAAATATCAAAAAGATTTTTTATTAAAGGATGTAAGTTAGAAATTTGTTTATTTGAAACCATAACTCCCTTTGGAATATTAGTTGTTCCTGAAGTAAACATAATAGAAAATAAATCATTACCCTTAGGGATTATGTCCACCTCGACTTCATCATCATAGTTCAAATCTTCAATAAGTATTGTATCGATATTAAAATTATTTGAATTTGCAACATCACCTGTTGTAATAATATTTTCTATCTGTGCAATATTTATCATATATTCTATACGATGAATAGGTAATAAAAGGTCAATTGGAATAAAAACAGCACCAAGTTTATTTAATGCCAATACTAATTCGGGAAAATGATAATTACGAGGAAGCATTAAAGCAACATGATTTCCGAAACCAATTCCATAATTCTCATGTAAGTCATTAGCAATTGAATTACTTGACTTTTCCAAATCTCCATAAGAAACCTTATCTACACCATCATCAACAGCTATTGTATCTGGTTGATTTAAGGCATTTCTACGGAAAATTTTAGCAAATACTTCATCTTCATCAAATTCAATTTCTTTTCCTTTACTAAAATCTGAAAGCAAATTTTTTTCATTAGGTGAAAGAATATTAATGTCTTTTAAAAGCTGATTAGGACAATCCATTACATTTTTTATCAAAAACTCAATATTTTCAGCCATATGATTCATGTAAACATCTGAAAAAACATCCTCATTATAAACTAAATTTAATGAATTTTCATAAATATTTAATGTTAAAACAGAATTTTCACTGTTTAATACATCCACATCTTCCGGTAATCCTGTAAAATCATAAATACCATATGATGAAAATATATTCTTCAAATAATTATCAATATCTACTTTTGTATTTTCAGTTGCAACTTTGTAAACTTTCTCAATTTCCTTTAAATAATCAATGAATGAATAATCTTTAAAATATTTAATTTTTAAATATGTGTTTTTATCAAATAATCCAAAATTATTGGATACAACAGTTTTTAAAATAGAACCTTGAGTTCTATCAATCCTAGACAAATATAGTGAAAAAATTGCAGTAAAGAAATTAAATTTAGAAATATCATGCTCATTTAAAAATTTAGTGGTCGTTTCATTATCGAATGAAATTTCAATATTTTTATAATTATCTGATTTAACTTTATAGAATTTAACATAATTACCTGCATCTGAAAAATGATTATTCCAAAAATCAGAATCTCTTTTAAAATCAGAGGAAGATAAATAACTATTTACATCATCATAATATCCTAAAAAATCATTTTTAACTAAATTATCATTTGGATTATTAAAAATTTCATAAAATTTGTTTATTGAAGTATAATCAAAAATTGAATGATGTATATTTGCTAAAATAGTTAATTTTTCATTATTTTTTAAAACTAAAAATTTGTATAATGGTGAATTAATAACATTTTCAAACTTGAAATTAAAAAATGAATCAATTTCCTTATTAATGTCATTAAAATTCCAATCAGAAACCTCTTTTAATTTATAAATTTTTTCATTTTTAAAATAAAAAGGTTTTAAATTTTCATCAAAACGTATATTCAATAAAGATTCGATTTTTTTAAAAATATCCCCTAATAAATCATTCTTTACTGACACATTTTTAATTATAAATTTAATTTCATTATTCATTTTACCACATAGATTATCTATGATATTATTTAATAAAATATAATATAAATTTATTTTTATACAAATATATGCAAAATGAAATTTTTCATGAAAAATAATTTAGAAAAATGAAAAAATGTGAAAAATATTAATTAAATTTTTCAGACAAATATTTTCCTGTCAAACTGTTTTTGGAATTAATTACATCACTCAAACTTCCTGTTGCCAATATTTCACCACCATTCAATTCATCATCAATTCCTATATCAATGATATAATCTGCATTGGCTATTAAGTCCAAATCATGCTCAATTACAACAATCGTTGCTCCATTATCAATCAGATTATCAAATACGTCTATCAAAACCTTTACATCCAATGGATGAAGACCTATTGTCGGCTCATCAAATATGAAAACAGAATTTTTTTGTGACTTTCCAATTTCAGAAGCCAGTTTAAGCCTTTGGGCTTCACCACCTGAAAGACTTGGAGTAGCTTCGCCTAATGTCAGATAACCCAATCCCAAATCAGAAAGCTTCTGTAATTTGGAAGTTACCTTTTTAAGTTCAAACAGCTCTTCCAAAGCTTCATCAACTGTCAGTGACATGATGTCTGCAAGAGACAGACCATTGAATTTAGTTTTTTCAATGTCTTCATTATACCTTGAGCCGTCACAGTCAGGACATGTCATTTCCACATCAGGCAGGAACTGTACATCCATATTTACACTTCCAGTACCATTGCAGGTTCCGCACCTTAATTTTCCCGTATTGTATGAAAAATCGGCAGTTTTATACTCATCTGACAGTTTAGAGAATTCCCTTCTTAAATCGTCCAGCACTTTTGAATATGTTCCGACAGTGCTTCTTACATTTTTTCCTATCGGAACACTGTCAATCAGCTCAATTTTTTTAATGTCACTGCAATCAATATCACGAACACCTTCAGGAAGTTCTTCACCATCAATATGAGCTTTGACACCTGGATACAATGCCTCCAAAAGAAGGGTTGTTTTTCCACTGCCGGAAACTCCACTTACAACAGTCAGTTTGCCTTTTGGAATCTGAACATTCAATTCCTTTACACTGTGGATTTTACGGGTTTTAATTTCAATAGCTCCATTTTCAAATATTTCACCAGATTTATTTCTTATGACAACATTTTCGGAATTTGTTAAAAACGGCCCTATCTGTGATGATTTGCTAGCCTTGATTTCATCCAATGATCCTTTTGAAATAATGTTTCCTCCGTCGGCTCCTGCAGTCGGACCCAGTTCAATCATATAGTCAGCAATGTTCAATATTTTAGTGTCATGATCGACCAGAATAATTGAATTTCCATCATCAATCAGCCGTTTAATTACAGTAATTAATCCTTCAACATTATTTGGGTGAAGACCAATTGAGGGTTCGTCCAAAACATATAACACACCAGTCGTATGGTTTCTTAAGGTTTTCGCAAGCTGAACTCTTTGAAGTTCACCAGTTGATAAAGTATTTGAAGGTCTGTCAAGTGAAATATAGCTTAAACCCAAATCAAGGAGTATGCCTGCATTGTCCATGAATTCTTCAATGATTGCTTCAGCCATTTGTCTAACTTCATCAGGCAAATCAGAAATGACTTCAGGAAGCCATGAAACCAACTGCTGAAGGTTCATTTCACATGTTTGTGATAATGTCAAACCTCCAAAAAGAGTCTGATTTGCTCTGGAGTTTAGTCGAGTCCCCCCACATTCATCACATACTTTAGTAGTTAAAAATTTGTTGATTTTATTTAATCCTTTTTCAGTTTTAGCCTTTTTTAGAGCTTCTTCAATAGCTTTATGGGCATTTCTATACTCGGCATTCAGTTCAAATAACTTGCCGTTTTTAGAAGGAATATTGATATACCTTTTTACTGCAGGACCATTATAAACAATATCCTTTTCCTTATCTGTCAAATCCTTAAACGGAACATCCAACCTGACGCCAAGCTCTCCGGCTACATGATACATCCATGATATGCCGAACTGGTTCCATGCATCAACTGCACCTTCCTCCAGAGTTTTAGTCTCATCAGATATTAGTTTTGTGCTGTCTACATCCCGCACTATTCCAGTTCCACTGCAGGAAGGACATGCACCGTCAGAGTTGAATGCATATTCCTCAGCGCCCAATCCATAAAATTCTTCACCACATTGATGACATTTCAACGGAAGTTCACGTGCCACATTTAATGTTGGGTCCTGCAAATGCCCATTTGGACAAAAATAGCTACCGCATCTTGAATACAATAATCTTAAGGAATTTAAAAGTTCTGTTGAAGTTCCAAAAGTGGACCTTATACTTGGAATGTTAGGCCTCTGATTCAGTGCAAGAGCTGCCGGAACATACTGGATTAAGTCAACCTTGGCCTTTTCAACCTGAGAAATTCTTCTTCGGGTATATGTTGAAAGAGCATCCAGATATCTCCTTGAACCTTCAGAATACAATACTCCCAAAGCCAGTGAAGATTTGCCCGAGCCAGAAACTCCACTGATAGCTACAATCTTTCCAAGAGGAATATCAACATCAATATTTTTTAAATTATGAACTTTAGCCCCTCTGACAATTATCATATCCTTGTACATATTAAAATATATGAATATTAAAAATAATATAATTTAGTGATAAACAGATAAATTAAAATTCCTATGAAAAATTAATTGATTTCATTAAAGAGGATACTATGAACGGCAACTATATGACAACAAACAGATTAGAAGCATTTTATGATGCGATAATTGCAATAATTGTAACAGTATTAGTTTTAGAATTACCACAACCTGCCACAGCATCACTTCAATCTATTTTAGCACTTAAAACATCTTATTTTGCTTATCTGATAAGTTTTTTAGTTTGTACAAACATTTGGCAGTACCATCATATAATTTACAATAATGTTGAAAGAATTAATTCAAAGGTAATCTGGCAGAATATACTGCTGTTGTTGGTCATTTCTCTAATTCCCTATTTAACGACATTTGTTGCTGATAACCCATTTTCATTACTTGCCGAAATATTATACGGTTTGGATTTTATCCTTGTTAATATCATACTATTCTGGATGGCAAAAACACTGCTTGAGATTAATCCTGATCAGGAATATCTATCAAATGCTCTGGACATTAAAAATGCGTTGGTTATCCCATCCATAATTTTTATTTTGGGTTTGATAATTGCCTTTTTAGGTTATCCGTTTGCAATCAGTATTTGCTGTTTGATAACCGTTATACGATCAATCATCTATTCATTGAAAAATTAAATTTTGTAATAAATTCACAATATTTCATCTATCGTTTTATTTAATTTTTCCTTTATTATTTTTACACATTCTTCAGCTTCATCATCTAATCTGAAAGGGTCCTTTGCAGATACTTCAAAGCCATCTAAAATTTCATTAACTGCAATCGTTTCAGCTACATCAATTCCCTTATTTTTCAAAATCTTGTTAACGCATCCGTTAGGACAGCCGTTAACCGCAACTATAGGATACTTTTTAAGCATTTCATCATTTTTACCTTCGATATCTGCTGATGTTGAACCCATACAAATGGATATTACATTTTCATGTTCACCTCTGCAGTCTCCAACCGCTACACGTGATACCAGGCCATTTGGACTCATGCCATTACATGGTGCAAATGCAATTTTTTCTGCCATATTATTAGACCTCCCCATTATTAATTTTAAACCTGTTCTCTTTAAAAATTCTTGTTAAATTATCTCATAATTTAAATAATCTTTTTGCATTTACTGTAGTTATCTCAATAACCTTATCCTCTTCAATATCCAGTTCTTCTGCGATTTTTCCTATTATATACTTCAAGTTTAATGGAGTATTTATTTCTCCTCTTTTCTCTTCAGGAGCTAAATACGGTGAATCCGTTTCTACAAGAATATGATGAATATCTATTTTTTTCAGCATTTTTCTTATTTTCTTATTGTTGGTATGAGTAACTGGTCCTCCTATTCCTATATAGAAACCTAACTTAATAAATTCTCTTGCCATTTCTCCTGAACCCTGATAGCAGTGCAGGGATCCTACCACATCATGCTTTTTTAATATGTCATACGTATCCTGTATTGCTTTTCTTGAATGCACAATTACAGGCAAACTGTGTTTTTGAGCAAGATCAAGCATCTTTTCAAACAGTTCTTTCTGTTTATTGGCATTATCTTTTGTATGGTAATAATCAATACCTATTTCTCCTACAGCAATTACCTTATCATTTGTAAGCTGTTTATCCAATAAGGAAATATCCTCATCAGTTATTTTATCTGCAAAAGAATAAAAATATCCCAAAGCAGCATAAACATTTTCATATTTGTCTGATAATTCCAGTACTTCCATATTGCTTGAAGGATCAGTACCATTCAATATTATGCATATATCATTTTTTGCAGCTTGCCTTATAATTTCTTCTGCATTATCCATTTCACTATTATAAATGTGACAATGTGTATCTATTATCATTAAAAATCCTCTTTTAAAGATTTTTTGCATTAAGTTTTTAATGTTTTGACTTCAATTATTATATAATGGATTAAATTAAATTAAATTTTTTGGTGAGCGGAATGGAAAAAAAGTTTTCAAGAACAGAAATGTTAATTGGAAATGAAGGAATGGAAAAATTAAAAAACGCTACAGTCGCTATTTTTGGTCTTGGTGGCGTAGGCTCATTTGTTTGTGAAGGACTTGCCAGAAGCGGAGTGGGAAATTTCATTCTCATAGACTTTGACAAAACAGATGAAAGCAACATCAACAGACAACTGATTGCAACAGAAAAAACCGTCGGCAAATATAAGGTTGATTTGATGAAAGAAAGAATCCAGGATATTAACCCTGATGCAAATGTTGAGGCGTATAAGGAATTTTATCTGGCAGATTCAGAAATAGACATCATTACTGAGGATTTGTCATATGCTGTTGATTGCGTGGATACGATAATGGCCAAGATTGCAATTATCTGCAACTGTGATGCAATTAATGTTCCCGTTATTTCTTCAATGGGAACCGGTAACAAATTGGATCCGACAATGCTTGAAGTGGCAGACATTTACGAAACTTCAGTATGCCCACTTGCCAGAATAATGAAAAAAGACCTTAGAAAAAGAAACATAGAAAAATTAAAAGTAGTTTATTCTAAAGAAATTCCGATAAACACTAATGACCATGCCATAAATCAAAACAAAAAATATAAAGTGAAAGGCAGTGTGTCTTTTGTACCGTCTGTTGCAGGACTGATAATAGCAGGTGAAGTGATAAAAGATATTGCCGGCATTAACTAAAAAAATATTTTAACTATTTTTGATGATTTTTGAATCCCATACAAATACGAATTACATTTTACTTCGAATTTCAAATTTAATGTATTTCATTTTAATACCCTTATAACATATGTATAATTATAATTTACACATTTTTATGTATAAACATTTTTTAAATTCTCATTTTAAATGAATAATATTTTTATATATTATTGATAGAATATTGAATATATATAAAAAAAGTTAAGTGAAAAATAATATTTTTGTCAATTCGCAATAGAAAAAAATTATTAAAACAGATATTTGGAAAAAAAATGTAGGAGGAATTTTATATTTCGCAAAAGGATTTAAATTCCCGGCAGAAAAAACACAGATTTAGAAGAAGAGCAGATAGAGCAATTAAAAAGAGACCTCCATGGAGGGAATATAATCTGCATTTTACTGTATTGATTTTAGTTATTATTTCCATGACTATTGGAATTATACAGATTCAAATTACGGACACCATCCGTTTCTTACTTTTGCCATTAATATATGCTTTAGTTATGGGATTGATTCTTTATTTGGCAAAACCTGTTAAATGGATAGGTCCTAAACAGGGTAAAGTGGCTGAGGGAGTTATGGCTTTACTTATTAGTGTTATAATATCAAAATTAGCTATTTCAACAGGCGAGTCAATTGATATTATTTTTAATGTAGGTCCTGCTTTGATTTTCCAGATATTAGGTGATTTAGGTACCCTTTTAGCACTGCCTATTGCTTTACTTTTAGGGTTTAGAAGAGAAGTTATAGGTATGACAAGTTCCATTTGTCGTGAAACTAATCTTTCAATTGTTATTGATAAATATGGATTTAAATCTCCTGAAGCACATGGAGTTTTAGCCATTTACGTCATAGGATCCATCATCGGTACTCCTTTTATTAGCTTTCTATCAAGCATAAGCGTTTCACTCATACCGCTGCACCCCTATGCATATGCAATGGCATCCGGTGTCGGAAGTGCAAGTATGAACGCTGCAGCATTAGTTCCATTAGAGCATATGTATCCATCTATGGTTAGTCAATTGGAAGCTTTTGCAGGATGCAGTAATATTCTTTCATTCTGTTTAGGCATTTATATGTGTATTTTTGTTTCATTGCCTCTTGCAGAAAAATTATATGCATGGTTATCTCCAATTTTAGGTAAAGGCAAAGCACATATTAAATATGATGATAAGGAATATGTTCCTGATAAATCAAATGATGATAATTCAGATAGATTAAGTTTTGGTAAAGTTAAAAGATGGATTTTCTTGTTTTTTGTATTTTCGGTCATTGTTATTGTTGGAAATTTCATAGGTTATCGTACTTCATTTGTTGACACAGCTATTGGGATATTTATTATTTCATTAGTTGCCTTTATAGGAATATGTCTTGAAAGGATTTTTCCAGTTCATATTCCATCAATCATTTATATCAGTTTAATTGGTTTATTTATTGCTATTCCAGGAGTTCCAACATCTGATTTTATTAATTATTATGTTTCTCAAATTGAGGTAACAACAATCACTACAGCATTCTTAGCTTATGTTGGTATTTCAATAGGAAAAGATTGGGAAGATTTTAAAAAAATTGGTTGGAGAGGAATTGTTGTTGCTTTAATTGTAATTAGCGGAACTTATCTCGGTTCTGCAACTATTGCAAACGTAATCATGTTTTTAACAGGTACAATCTAATTAACAATCATTTATCTTTTTATTTTTTAACTCAAAACAAATTTTTCAGTTTTAAATTAGATTAATACTAAAATTATTTTTCAATTTTTTTCATAATCTCTAAAGCCGCCTGGACGGTAGGATTGACAACCATAGTTAATGATGGAGTATAGGAAAATTCCTTTTGAATAAGTTCTTCACATTTCAGGTTATCTGTAATTATAAATGACAAGACATCTATTCTGGAGGAAAGATCACCATCAGACAGCATTTGACAGCCAACAATAGTTCCATCAGGCCTGCAAATCATCTTAATATATAACTTATTGTTTTGAGGATAATATCTTGCTTTTTGACATGTTTCAATGCATTCAGACACTACAGGCATTTCTATCATATTTGCAAATGATTCTGTTATTCCTGAACAAGCATAATTATAATCTCCTACTTTAGAAACAACAGTATTAACAACAGGATCAAATGTCATTTTATTTCCTAAAAAGTTATTTGCAAGAACCATAGCCTGGCGAACGGCAGTAGTACCTGCAGGTGAAAGTGTTTGTGTACCTGTTATATGGCTTTTTACCTCTACACAGTCCCCAATCGCATAAATATCTTCAACATTTGTTTCAAGATATTCGTTTATTTTAACTGCACCAAAATCTCCAATCTCGCATCCTGCCTGTATTGCTAAAGAAGTGGACGGCACTTTATTGCTCGGCAATATGATTACATCAGCAGAGATGCTTTTGCCGTTATAATGAATTTCCTTTTTAGCACCATCAGTTGTTATTTTGGTAATATCGGCATTTGTTTCAAAAGTTACTCCTTTATTTAATTCCACCAGCTTTCCAGACATTTCCTCATCCAAAAATAAGGGCAAAATACCAAATGACTGTTCCAGGAATGTTACATCATATCCGTTTCTTGCCAATTCATAAGCGCTTTCAATACCTATGGACATATTTGAGATAAATACGATTTCTTTTTTATCCTTAATTGATTCCTGAATAAGTCTTCCATCACTTATGTTAGTTAATGAAAAGATATTATCCATATTATCTATTTCAAATTCCGGCACAATCAGTTCAGACCCTGCGGCTATGACTAATTTATCATAAGTCATGCTTTCAGAGTTTGAGCCTTTTTCAAAAGTAATTTTCTTATTTGAAGAATCTACACCAGTAACTGTAGTGGATAAATGAATATTTATATTTTTTTCCAGATAATAATTTACATCATGCATTATTATATCATCAAAAGACTCAATGCATCCTCCCAGAACAAGCGGAATTGCACATGGGGAATATGCAATGTCTTCACTTTTTGTAAATATTACTATTTCTGTTTCATCATCATTTTCTCTTATGTTTGAAGCCAGAGTCAGACCTGCGGCACCCGCACCGATAATTACTATCCTCATTATATCACCTGTTAAGTTTTCAAATGAATATATTTTTAATATTATTAATAAAATTTTAGTAATTAAATTTAATGGAAATACATTGCTCAGTGTACAAATCATCTATAAGACTCTAACTATTCTTATACATCAGAAAAAAAATTTTTTATATAATAAATAGCTAAACTATATGTAATGTTTACATTTATTATTTGTTGTTTAGCATTGATTGCTTCATACTTTGTTTATGGAAAATTTCTTGAAAGAATATCTGGTGTGGATGAAACTCAAAAAACACCTGCATACAGACTGAAGGACGGTGTTGATTATATACCAATGCCTAAAATCAAGAATTTTTTAGTACATTTTTTAAATATTGCAGGTTTGGGACCTATTTTTGGAGCAATACAAGGTGCATTATTTGGTCCTGTAGCATTTTTATGGATTGTATTCGGTACAATTTTCATAGGAGGAGTTCACGATTTCTTCTCAGGATTCATGTCCATGAGAAATGATGGATTTACCATGCCCAACATTGTTTCAAAGTATTTGGGAACAAAAATCAAAAAATTTGTTGCAGTACTGATAATAATTACAGGTATTCTTGTATCAGCCACCTTTGCAAAGGGAGCTGCAGATTTAATCAGCAACCTAACCCATATTCCAGTACTTATTTGTGTAACAATAATATTCATTTACTTTTTAATTGCAACCGTATTTCCTGTTGATAAAATTATTGGAAGAATATATCCGATATTTGGAGGATTGTTATTACTTATGGCCATTGTACTGACTACATCATTGATTTTAAACCCAACATACAACATTCCGGAGTTTACAACACAAGGCCTGTACCTAACTGACAAAAGCATTTTCCCATATTTATTTGTTACAATTGCCTGCGGAGCAATTTCAGGTTTTCATGCATCCCAGTCCCCAATTGTTGCCAGATGCATTAAAAATGAAAATGATGCAAGACCCGTATTTTATGGAGCAATGGTTTTAGAAGGTCTAGTTGCTCTTTGCTGGGCAGGTATTGCAATGGCATTTTTCCACGGCCAGCCTCAGCTTGCAGCAATTTATGGTGCATCCCCTTCAATTGCAGTCGATGAAATAGCAACAACATTAATGGGACCAGTCGGTTTGGCTTTAACTATTATAGGAGTTGTTATCTGTCCAATCACATCAGGAGACACTGCACTTAGAAGCTCAAGAATAACAATAGCTGATGAATTTCATCTTAATAATGAAAAAATAATCTCAAGGTTACAATTAGCAGTTCCATTGTTTTTAGTATCATTTGGACTTACATTTATTGATTTTAGTTTAATCTGGAGATATTTCGCCTGGTCTCAATTAATAGTAGCTACAGTGGTGCTGTATACTGCCAGTGCTTATCTAATGAAAAAGAAACAACTATATATCATTGCACTGATTCCGGCATTTGTGTGTACTTTAATTTCATTTGCATATATCCTACAGGCTCCTGAAGGTTTAGGATTACCTTCAATGATAGCAAATGTAATTTCAGTTATTGCAACCATCATTATAGGAGCAATATTTCTTAAAAAGTTCAAATAGGAATATTGACCCAACTAACATTGATTATTAACATATTCTTAGAAACTTAGTTTCAAAAATATATTATCACCATTAAAACATGCCTTAATCACATTCAAGGAAAAAATAGCATTATGAATAAACCTAAACTTTATATAACAATAGTTATATATAGGTAATAAGGTTTTTATGACGGAAGAAAAAAATGAATGGAGCAGTAACTTTTCGTTTATTCTGGCGATGATAGGTTCTGCAGTAGGACTGGGAAACATTTGGAGATACCCATATGTACTTTACTCAAATGGAGGTGGAGCATTTTATATTCCATACATCATAGCAATATTAGTGTTAGCAATTCCATTTTTAATACTTGAATATGGTGTAGGATATAATTTTAAATCTTCTTTTGCAAAAGGGTTGACAAATATCAACTCCAAATTTGAATATTTTGGCTGGTTTTTACCATTCGTAATTTTCATAATGACAATATATTACTCGACCGTTATTGGATGGGATGGAATATACTTTATTTTAAGTTTTTTTAAAGGATGGGGAGCAGATCCAAATGCATTTTTAGCAAATAATGTTTTACATGCAAGCGCCAATTTAAGTGACATAACCACATTCGTACCACTTGTTGCAGCCTCCATGATAATTTGTTGGATTGTAATCTGGTTTATTTCCCATAAAAATGTTGAATCTGGATTAAGTACTATTTCCAAGTTTTTTGTTCCATTATTGTTTATAATAATGATAGTTATTGTCGGATTTTCTCTAACACTGCCCGGAGCAAGCATCGGATTAAAAGAATTATTCAATCCGGATTGGTCACTTTTATGGCATTTTGATATATGGATGGCTGCCTTTGGACAAATCTTTTTTTCATTAAGTCTAGGGATTGGGGCAGCATTTACTTATGCCAGTTATACAAAGGAAGATATTGATTTAATTTCAAGCACATTATATGTAATAGCAGGAAATTCTATTTTTGAAAACTTTGCGGCATTGGGAGTCTTTTCAATTTTAGGATATATGTCTCTTCAAACATCAATCCCCGTTTCTCAAATCGTGACCCAGGGAACCGGACTAATATTTGTCGTATATCCGACAGTATTTAATATATTAGGCAGTATTGCATTAATTTTGGGACCATTATTCTTTTTTACGGTTTATATTTCAGGAATTACCAGCATGTTATCTTCATTTGAAGTATTTTCCAGCTCAGTACAAAATAAATTTCATTTATCAAGGAAAAAAACTGTAACTATCTTATGTATTATCGGCGGTACTCTATCAATGGTTTTTGCAACAGCGCCAGGTGAATTTTTAGTTAGTGTTACCGATGAATTTGTAAATAATATTTCATTAATAATCTCTGTACTCATCGAATGTTTGATTTTTGCATGGGTATTTAATATGAAAAAATTAATTGGATTTTTCAATGCCAGAAGTAAAGTTATAAAAATTGGGAAAATGTGGGTGATAATGGTTAGATACATCATTCCGATTATTTTACTTTTTATTTGGATAGGCGGAATTTATGAAATTATTATTTCTGAATCAGCAGCAGATTTAATTATACTAATTTGCTTATCCATCACATCATTGATAATGGCACTGATTCTTACAAAATTGCCTGCAAGAAGTAAACATTGGCTAAAAATAGAAGAAAGAATTTAAAATTGTGCAGACAATACAATTTAAAGAATTAACTGATTACAAACAATTATATTATTTTAAATTTATTTTAATAGTAAAGAGCATCTTATTAGATGCTCTTTTTTTAATGAGTTTTTTTAATACAATGGTTAAGGAGTTAAATAGCTAAACTCATTAAATATAAAATTTTAGAGAGATATAAAACAATTGAAGTTGGCAAAATGTTTTATATTTCAACCGAGGTCATGGAAAAATGTTGAATCTCTTCAAAAACTACAGCTATATAACAATAGTTATTTTTCCATGAATATACATAAAATAGCATAGTATATAAATGTTATGTTTTTTGGCATGAAAACTTCAATATCTCTCAAATTATAATTGATTATTTTAAACAAAATGATATATTATTATAATATTTTTCAAAAAAGCCAATAGAAAGATTTATATTATTTCAAAATAATATAACAATTGTTAATTTATAAGTGGTGTTAAATATTTATGATGTAATTGTTATTGGAACAGGTGCTGGAGGATCAACAGTTGCAAAAGATTTAGCTTTAAATGAAAAAAAAGTTCTGATTTTGGAAAAAGGAAGAAGGCAAAATGACGGCAGCTATGTAAAGCACATGAAAACTAAAAAAATTTACTTGAAGAATAATCTTTCCAATGAAGATAAAATAAACTATGAATTTTTAACACTGCCTTTAGAATTGACCAATATTGAAGAGATTGGTGGAACAACAACATCATCAATTGGTAATGCATGTTTTTCATGCAGCGGGTGCTATTCAAACTCAATAATGCAACAATTTGAAGATAAAAATTTAGATATATTTGAAGAGCTTCTTGAAGCAAGTGGCGAGTTAAACGTTAAATATTTCCCTAAAAAACTATGGGGACACTCAACACAACTAATTGCAAAAGCCGGCCAGGAATTGGGATACATTGTCGAACCGATGCCGAAATTCATAAATTTTGAAAAATGCAAATTATGTGGAAAATGTGTTAATGGATGTCTTTTTGGGGCAAAATGGGATGGTACACAATTCATCAATGAAGCTTTGGAATATGGGGCAGAATTAATCGAAGACATTAATGTATTTGAAATTCTGCATGAAAATAATAATGTTGTGGGCGTTGTTGGAATCAATTCAAATAATGAAAAGAAAATTTTTAAATCAAAAATAGTAATTCTAAGTGCTGGAGCACTCAATACTCCCATAATCCTAAAAAATTCAGGAATTGAAAATGTTGGAAACCAAATATTTTTTGACATCTTCACAACTATCGGAGGATACCTGAAAGATGCAAATCTAAAAAACGAATTGATGATGGGTGTTAAAGCAGAATTTGGCCCATATTTTTTATCACCTCATTATTCAATGCAATTATTGCCATTAATGAACAAAAAAGCGATTGAAGCCACTGAAAAGGATGTTATTGGTTTAATGCTTAAATTTGCCGATACTTGTATCGGAACAATAGACAAAGATGGAAATATTGAAAAAACACTAAGCAAAGTCGATGTTGATTTGATTAAAGAAGGATATGAAAAAGCCATTAATATACTGCTTGAAATGGGGGTTCCTAAAGAGTCTATAGTTGAAACTTCTCTTAAGGGAGCACATCCCGGTGGAACTGCCGCAATAGGGGAAGTTGTAGACAATAATTTTGAAACTGAAATAAAAGGATTGTATGTATGTGATGCAAGTGTAATTCCCGAAGCACCGGGAAGACCTCCAATATTGACAATTGTAGCAATAGCTAAAAAAGTTGCAAAAATCGTTAATCAAAATATTTGAAGTGAAAACATGAGTTTTAAATTAAAATTTAAAGATATTGATGAAAAAAGAGAATTAAAAGAAAATTTTACAATAAAAGATTTATTAAATGAATTGGAATTATCCTCCCAAACAACTGTTGCAAAGCAAAATGGAGAGATTACAGTAGAAGACAGCATTATTAATGAAGATGATGAAATTCAATTAATACAGATTATTTATGGTGGATAATAACTATTGTGAGATGAAAAAATGAATTATGATGTAATTATTGCAAGATATGGTGAAATTGGAATTAAAAGCTCAAAAATAAGAGGTAAATTTGAAAGAAAACTAGTTAAAAATATTAAAGAGACTTTTGAATGCAAAATTGATAAGAATCAGGGCAGAATATATGTCCATCCAAAAAATTTTGATGAAGGCATTGAAAAATTAAACAGAGTTTTCGGTGTTGTATCATATTCACCGGCAGTTTCAACAAAAACTGCATTTGATGAGCTTGACAAGACATTAACCAATTATGTTGAAGAATTAAAATCCGAAAAGATTATGGATGAAAATACAAAATTCGCCATTAAATGTCGTAGAGTAGGAAAACATGACTTTTCTTCACAGGAAATGGCTGCTCACTGTGGAAACATTGTTAGAAATGTAGTCCCTGCACCTGTTGATTTATCAAATCCTGATTTGACAATATTTGTTGAAGTTAGGGAAGAGGATACTTATATTTTCCATGAAAAAATCAAAGGTCCTGGAGGATTGCCTTTAGGAACTCAGGGAAAAGTAATCTGTTTAGTTTCAAGCGGAATAGACTCTCCTGTTGCAACATATTTAATGATGAAAAGAGGGTGTGAAGTTGTCACACTTCATTGCAATAATGATCCATTTTCAGGACCGAAAGTCACAGAAAACTATAATTTATTAATAGATAGACTTGACAAATATGCAAATGGCACTCCAATTGAAAGAAGAGTTATGGATTATGGTGAATATTTAACTGCTGCAAAAGAAAAAGCTCCGGAGAAGATGACTTGCGTTTTATGTAAATCTGGAATGTATAGAATAGCTGAAAAGCTTGCTCTTGAAGTAGGAGCAAATGCGATAGTTGACGGCAGCAGTATAGGACAGGTTGCATCACAAACATTGTCAAACATTTTAGTTACCCGTTATGATGTGAAAATACCTATTCTATCCCCCTTAATCGGTCTTGACAAACAGGAGATAACAGAAATTGCAAAAGAAATAGGCACGTTTGAAATTTCAAAGATTGATGACGGAGGATGTAGTGCCGTTCCAAGATATCCTTTGACACATGCAGATTTAGATAACGTCAAGCAAGGCTGTGAAGACATGAATCAGGAAATTGAAATTGAAAAAGCTTTCAAAAATATTAGAAAATTATGATTTGAAATTTTAAGGGTGGTCAATTGTCCGAAAAGAATAAAGTTTACAAGATACTCATAACCAGGGAAGAAAACGATCCCATAAATCAATATGATTTTTACAAGGAAAGAATAGACAGCCAAAAGGATTTTCTATATGAGGAATATGATACTTTAGAAAATGAGTTAACAAACGAATTATTTAATGAAATTGATATAGTTATACTGTTATTTGGTCTTTATCAATATAATCCTGAGTTGTTTGATGAATTGATAAAAAAATCAAATGAATTTAATGTTCCAATACTTTTAGTTCGTGCTTATGGTATGGAATATATTTTAAAGGAATTAGAAGAAAAATCTGATGCTGCAGTCGGATGGAATCCACATTGCATTATCAATGCAATTGAAACACTTGTAAACGGTGAAGACTGGTTAAAACCATGCGATACTGTAGAGGAAGATTAGTTTAATAAGGGTGATTTAATGGTTGAAGATAGACATGTAATCGAAGCGCTTGGAAAAGTTCGTGTAGTAATCGAAAATGGTGAAATAACTGAAGTGGGACCCTCTTTAGGTGTTAAATACTGTCCAATGTTTCATGCAATGCACGGAATAGAAGAATTGGACGAGGAATTCATACGCAAAAACATTAATTTCAGAATTAAGGACTTTGGAATGTGCACACCACAAAGAATAATAGAAATGGATGATGCGATTACAGTAGGAGTATCTGAAATTTTAAAAACAAACATGGAATTGGGAAACATTGATTGTGTAGTTGGAGCATGTGATGGATCAGGAACCGTAATTATGACCAATCCCCGTGTTGTACAGGGTGTTGGGGCAAGAGTATCCGGCCTTATAAGCACCACTCCAATTCCTGAAGTAATCGAAAAATTGGAACAAAAAGGCAGCACAGTTTTAAACCCTGAAACTGCAGAATTGAATCAATTGGAAGGATTGAAACTAGCATTAAATAAAGGATATAAAAATATAGCAATAACAATACTTGCTTCACCGATGATTGAAGAAATCAGAAATTATCCAATAGATGATGATGTAAATATCTATATTTTCGTAGCACATACAACAAAAACTGCCCAAGATGATGTTAAAATGATATTTGACAATGCAGATATTGTAACTGGATGTTCATCAAAATATATTGCAGAATACACAGACAAATACAAACCTTATTATTATGGGACAAAAGTTCCAATATTTTGTGCCAGCGAAGACGGACATGAATTGTTAGATAACAGACTTAAAAAGATAGATAAACCGTTATCTACCAATAATTATCCAAGAAATAAGGATGATATCCCTCATGAATTAATTTAAAAATGTTGAAAAATCGAAATTATTTTCCTAAAACTTATTCAGACTGGATGATAAGTTTAATTAAAGAAATCATATATAATGAATATCAATATAATTCTAATTAAAGAATATATTAATTTTTTAAAGGGAATATAATTTCGATTAATATGAATAAACATCTGATTAACGGCATAACTTCTTTAAGGATACTATTTGGATTTTTATTTTTAATATGTGTTCTTTTTAATTTAAATACTGTTTTTTTAATCGCCCTATTCATACTGACGGCAATTTCTGATATTGTTGACGGATGGCTTTCAAGAAAATATAATCTTTCATCCGATAACGGTGCAAAGTTTGATGTGATTTGTGATTTTATATTCATCATAATTTCCACATTTGCCCTGGTTTTGATTAATCTGATTCCTGCATGGTTTTTATTGATAATTATCTTAAAATTAATTGAATTTTTCAAAACTTCGGATGAATCATTAGTCTATGAAAAATTCGGCCATTTTGTTGCTTTAATGTTTTATGCATTCCCGATAGTCGCTATTTTAATAAATGACAGTTCTATAGTTTTGATATTAGCTATTATAATTACTATCTGTGCATTAATATCTTCTTTAAGTAGAATTCATCGAAAATTTTATTAAATGTTCGTGTTATATATAATAATAGATTTTATGATTTCTCTTAGAAAAATAAACACATTATTAATAATTGTCATTGTGATAATGCTTTTAAATCATGCCGTGTTATCAATATTGTATTTGTATGGTGTTATAAGCTATTCTCCTAATTTTCAAATAACCGGCAGGCGCTTGTTTTATCCAGTAGTTGCACATATCATTATCAGCATGTATCTCTACTTCAAGGACAAGTCCAGAGGCGTAAACCGGTATCCTAATTTGATTTCAGATACAAACCAGCAGGTGATTTCAGGAATCATGATAATAGTTTTTGCAACCCTGCATATATTGGGATACTCATTCAATCCACTGGGCGGACAAAGCACATTCAATTTTAACCTATATCATTTTATAGTTGATAATTTGCTCTTTGTTTCAATAGCTATGCATTTAAGGGTTTCAATTCCTAAATTCATGATATCATTTGGATTTCTTGATAAACCCAATGCATATTTGAATTTTAAAAGAAAGGTGAATTGGGCTGTAGCAGCCATTTTGATTTTCCTGATTCTCGGTGAAGTAATGTATTATATAGGAGGTGCGTTATGGTAGAAATTATTGTGGTTGGATCAGGCATTGCAGGTTTAACAGCATCAATAAAAGCCTGTGATAATGGTGCAAATGTTTCATTAATATCTCCAGATTATTCGGAACGTTCACAGTCAGTAATGGCAATGGGTGGAATAAATGCTGCATTGAATACAAAAGGGGAAAATGACTCAACAAGCCAGCATTTTACAGATACGATGAAAGGAGGATGTGAAATTAATAATGAAAAGGCTGTAAAAATGCTAACCGATGATGCACCTCAAATCATCAAATGGCTGGAAAGGAAAGGTACAAGCTTTTCACGTGATGAAAACGGCAATGTCGATGTAAGAAACTTCGGAGGCCAAAAGAAGAAAAGAACCGCATATGCAGACTCAAAAACAGGAAAGCAGATTGTATCATCTCTTATAACATCATGTCGTAAAAAAGAATCAGAAGGAAAAATAAAGCGTTTTGTAGGATACCGATTTTTATCATTGATTTTTACCGATAAAAATGAATGCTGCGGTATTAACTGTATACATGAAGATACACAGGAAATAAAATCATTTATTGGGGATGCAGTCATCATAGCTACCGGAGGATATAATGCACTTTTTGGAAAAATACTTGGATCAACACAAAACGACGGATTTGCTACCGCAAAGCTATTCACACAGGGTGTTACCTTAGCCAATCTTGAAATGATACAGTACCATCCAACCAGCATTAAAACTCCTCAAAAAAGAATGCTTATAACTGAAGCCGCACGTGGTGAAGGAGGAAAACTCTTTGTAATGAAAGACGGCAAGCCATGGTATTTCATGAAAGACTTATATCCTGAGCTAGCAGACCTGATGCCAAGAGACGTCGTTTCAAGAAGCATTTTTAAAGTTTCAGAGGGAGGCAAAAAAGATGTTTTCCTTGATTTAACCCATTTGGATGAACATACAGTTAAAGTCAAGCTGGATGAGGTGTATGAACTATGTGAAAAATATTTAAATTTAAATCCTTTAAAAACCCCTATTCCAATATTTCCAGCAGTTCATTATTTTATGGGTGGAATTCAGACAGATGAAAATCATAAAACCAACATCAAGGGATTATATGCTGCGGGCGAATGCTCATGCCAGTATCACGGTGCAAACAGATTAGGTGGAAATTCACTTTTGGGAGCCATTCACGGAGGATGGATTTCTGCAGAAAATGCCGTACTGGAAAAACCTACAGGAAATATCATTAATAATATCGATGAAGAAATAGAATCATTTAATTCATATAAACCAAAGGATAAATCCCTGCAAGATACTTTAAATGAAATTTCACAAATCATGAACGATTCCATGGGAATATATAGGAATAAAGATGAGCTGATGAGTGCACTTGACAGACTGGAAAAACTGGATACAAACGTCAATGCAAAATATTATGATTATCTTAAAGTCAATCTGCTGGTTGTTCTTTCAAAGGCCAGTATATTGTCAGCACTGGCCAGAAAGGAATCCAGAGGAGCTCATCAGAGAATTGATTATCCTGAAAGTGATGATAACTATAAAAAATCAATTCTTGCAATCTATGATAATTGGGAGATAGTGATAGCATGAAAGTAAAAATTAAAATTGATGATGATTATCAAATATTTGATTATGATGGCGATTTAAACATATCCGTTATCACTTTGCTTGAAAGATTGGATTGGCCGATTGAATATTCCTGTAGCTGTCTTCAGGGAATTTGCGGTGCATGTGCAATGGTTATTAATTCAGAGCCAAAACTTGCATGCCAAACATTCTTAAATGAAGAAAGAATGGTTACAGAATACAATAAAATTACTATTGAACCACTGTCAAAATTTCCATTAATCAAAGATTTGAAAGTTGACAGGTCAATTCTTTTTAATGCAATGAAAGATTGTGAGCTATGGCTGGAAAGTGATTCTAAATATAATCCAAAAGATTTGGATTTTGAATATGAAATGTCATTATGCCTTATGTGCGGATGCTGTACAGAAGTTTGTCCCAACTATAAATTAGGAGATTTTGTAGGAGCGCAGGCTGCAGTTGCAGCATTGAAACTAGTCAATCAGGAAAAAGATAAAGAGCACTTGAAAAGCATGAAAAATCATTATAAAAAAAGGTTTTTTTCACATTGTGTTAAATCAACATCCTGTGAGGATGTCTGTCCAATGGAAATTCCAACCCAAAGGGCAATTTCAAAAATGAATAGAAAATCAGTATGGAAAATCTGGCAATTGCTGAACCTTGATTGAGTTATTTTTCTAATCAACCAGATTATCTATCTTATCAAAAAGTTCGTGATAATTTTTAAAAAGATTTCTGAATTCATCATCATTTTTAGAGGTTAAAACTATCTTCAGCTGTTTGTCCTTTTTAGATATGTTTACCTGGTCAGATTCATGATTTTCATCAATTAATGATTTAATTTCATTATAACTATTTTCAGTTAAGTTATACATTCTATTATGAGTCAACAAATCCATTGCATGAATAAGTCCATTTTCCGGATTATCAATACAGGAAGACAGTCTAATTTTAGTATCCATATAATAAGGAGCTTCTATTTTGTCTCGGCGAAGTATAATTGAAATTTTTGATATTACATGATCATCACTGCAATTTTCATTTAGGAATTTAATCAATTGAAACTGTTTTATATTACTATTATTATTCATGAAAGTCATAATAATATATTATTTTCATAAGTATTTAAGTTTACTGCAATTAAATAAGGTAATATCCATTTAGAGATGTTAAATATAAATCATTACATTACTTTTTTCAAGGAGGCTTCTAATTATAACACCATCATAAATATTAGATTAAATCAGTTGCATTTACTAATTATTTTAGTATACGATGACATTGATGCCACATTATTTTTAAATATAAAATTTTATTTAGATTTATATATGAAAATGAATGTTAATGATAAAACTGTTAAGATGACCACATTTCTGGCGGCTTTGTTTGCCATATGTTCCGGTCTTGCAATTGGAAATTTGTATTGGGCTCAACCTTTATTGGTTGAAATTACAAACGCTTTTGGACTTTCACCAGCAAGCGGAGGATTGCTGGTTACTGCAACCCAAATCGGGTATGCTTTAGGAATTTTCTTCATAGTTCCACTAGGAGATTTTGTACGCAGAAAAAGGTTAATTGCCATTGTAATGATTTTATCAGTTGTTACTTTGCTTGCATGTGCCTTATCCCCTTCATTTATAATATTGTCCTTATCATTGTTCAGCATGGGTATTGTAACCATTTCAGGACAAATCATATTGCCATTGGCAGGTGATTTAAGCAGCCCCGAACAGAGAGGACATATTGTAGGAATAGTAGCTTCAGGAATAACCACAGGAATTTTATTTTCAAGATTTATAAGCGGCATCATTGCAGGATTGTGGGGCTGGAGATCAGTATATCTTATTGCGGCTGCATTGAATTTGATTATGGTTTTAGTAATGATTTATGTCTTGCCGGACATTCCAAGAAAAAATAAACTTGAATCATATAAAGGACTTTTATTTAGTGTATTTACTACATTTAAAAGACATAATACATTATTTAGGATTTTGCTGCATAGCGGACTGCTGTTCGGTTTGGTATTCAATATATTCTGGACTTCTCTGACATTTCTGTTGTCCGGTGAGCCTTTTAATTACAATACATTTCAGATCGGATTGGTTAGTCTAGCAGGTCTTGTTTCTGCAGTATGTGGATTGTACTTTGGAAAATTACAGGACAAAGGTTTGAGCGTTCCTGCTTTGGGAGCATTTATAGTCATTATACTCATATCCATGATTTGCGGTTTTGTATTCTCAGATTCAATAATAGCTCTTGTAATTATTGCAGCAGTATTTTCAATAGGAGTACAGGGAATAACCGTTTTATCACAGGCCAGATTATTTGCACTATCAAATGAGGAGCGCAGCAGGTTGAATACCGTTTTTGTTGTTAACAATTTCATTTTCGGTGCCATAGGCAGTGCATTGGCATCATTTTTATGGTCCATTGGAGGATGGTCATATGTCATGATAGGTACAATTTCAATTTCAGTCATTGGTTTAATTGTTTGGATGTCTTCAAGAGGACCATTCAATAAGGTGGATAATGCATATTAACAGTGGCATTGGTGCCACAAAAATGGTTTATATACCAAATTTAAATTTATTAATAGAAATATGGAGGTAATAAATATGCCAGTAATAAGTTTTGATTTTGTAGAATTAGAAAAAGAACAAAAAGAGATTTTAGCTAAAGAATTTTCCGAATCCGCTTCCAGAGTAACAGGTTTACCTATTGACATGTTTTACGTATTGTTCAATGAAAGAAAAGCGGACAATGTAGGTGTTGGCGGAGTTCTTTTAAGCAACCAGGAATAATTCTTTTTATTCCTGATTTATTTTTAAATCCAAAATTTCAAGATACATTTCTTTTAATTCTTCTTTTTCATGGTCATTGTAGTGTTCGTTGTCCTTATCATTATTTAAAGCGAACAGTAATAGCTCATAAAATACCTTATTCAATGAATGTCCCTTTTCAGTCAAATGATATGTTATGTCATTGTTTTCTTCAATTCTTTTTATCAATCCGTTGTTTTCCATAGTTTTCAGACATCTTGTCAGAGATTTGTTGTCTAAGGTTTTCCTGTTGGTTTGAAATTCATTGAAATGGGTTTTTCCTAAAAATAAATCCCTTAAAATATGCAATGTCCATTTGTTGCTTATGTCCTTGATTGCATCTTCAACAGGATTTCTTTCGTATTTTTTCTCATAATACTTTACTTTCTTTGGATCCATAGTAATTAATTAGTTTTTTCTAATTATTATATCTGAACTAAACACATTTTTATAATGTTTTAGACAAGTTTAAAATCATTACCTAATAATTTATTAATAACAAATACAAAATTAACATCAATAAGGTGAAAAATATGAATCCAATTAGTATTGATAGCGAAAAATGTATTGTTTGTTCAAAGTGTATTAATGACTGTCCCAACGCATACCTCTTTTTGGAAAATGATGAAATTCAAACGAACCAGAAAGGATGCATGGAATGCGGCCATTGCTACGCAATATGTCCACAAGGCGCAATAACCATGACCAATTATGATATTGCTGATGAAGAAGTTGTTTTAATGAGTGAAATTGACTCCGAAACATTACTCCAAGCAATGAAAAGCCGACGTACTATCAGAAAATTCAAACCTGATTTAGTCGAAGATGAAAAAATAGAAAAAATCCTTGAAGCCGGACGATACTCACCTACCGGAGCAAACAAACAGATGGTATCATACACAATACTTGGATCCAGGCAAAGAGAAGCAGAAGAAATATGTTTAAACATGTTCAGAAAAGGCAAAAAATTCGGGTCTGCTTTTGCAAGCTATTTAAAGAGAATAGAAATTGATGATGATTTCTTTTTTAAAGGAGCGCCATTAGTAATAGTTGTTGCAAGCAAAAGTACAGTTGATGGTGGTCTTGCAAGCTCATATATGGAAATTATGGCTGAAAGCCTAGGGCTTGGAGTGTTATACAGCGGATTTTTTGTAATGTGCAGTAAAATGAGCCGCAAACTTAAAAAGTTACTTGAACTGGAAAAGGGCTATGACGTGGTTACATGCATGGTAATAGGATATCCTGATGTGAAATATCAAAGAATTGCACCACGTAAAGATTTGAAAGTGAAAAAACTTTAAAAAATATAAATAGAAAGAGATTTGAATATTTCTAGAAAATGCCTGTCAAACCTGCCAGAAGTAAAAACTTGTTAAATATAGAAGAAAGAATTTGAGATTGACTAAATTATACAATCATGATGAATTTTTCAATTAATGTAACACTAACAAATTTATATAACTAATTTTAAACTTATAAATATGACAAATGATGATAAAACACCGGATTACATAACTTTTCCAAAAACTTTTGAGAACTATAGGTGGTACAAACCCATAATTGTCCTTATATTAAGCAGCATAATAATGCTCATTCTCCAATCAATAATTGTAGGTTCTTTTTATGGAACATTTGGAATAGAATTTATAAAGGATACTTTTGGTGGAGGCATTAATGCACTAAACAATCCAACAGGAATATTATTAACAGATTTAATTATCATCATATTTATTCCTGCACTATATATTGCTTCAAAAATTGTTAAGGACAGACCATTTTCTTCTTATTCATCTTCACGTGGAGGATGGAATTTCAAACTCTATTTAAAAGCATTAATAATTCCATTAATATTGTATATAATCTATGAAATCATATATACTTATATTAACGGAGCAAATGGTACATTTCAATTCTCACTACCGATTTTTATTGTAGTTTTAATTACCATACCTCTCCAATGTATTGCAGAAGAATACATGTTTAGAGGATTTATTATGCAAACATTGGGATCATGGTCCAATATACCTGTTTTAGCATTAATTATTCAGGCCATAATATTTGCAATGGTTCATGGATATAACAGTATGGGAACAATTGAAATGCTAGTTTTCGGCCTAATTTATGGATTCTTTACCTGGAAGACCAATGGTATAGAAATAAGTTCTGCCATACATACTGCAAATAACCTTTCTCTTGGTTTATTTGTTACATTTGGACTCTATACCTCTACTTCAAGTCCTAGTTTAGCTAGTGTTGCATCAGTAATTGTTCTTAATATAATAATATTTATCATAATGTATTATGTTGGTAAGAAATCTGACTGGTTTGGAGAAGTACCTGAAAATGCTCAAAATATAGGATTATTCAGTAACGAATAATCTTTTTCTTTTTTTATATAGCTATTTTTAGACTTAAAAAGAGGTTGACTCATAATTTTTGTGTTTAAATTTTTTTTACTTATTTTTATCCTTTAATTATTTATACTAGGAAGTACAATCTATTATTAGAGTTAATTAACTTTTTAGTTGTGTTTTTTATGGTTTTGAGAGAGGATAAAA
>NZ_JAZRJY010000039.1:0-5117 GCF_045646045.1 Methanobrevibacter sp.
GAATTTGAATAAATCAATTATTTTAGTATTTTCAATATCTTTGATATTATTATTGTCTTTATCAGCAGTATCTGCAGAAGACTTATCAGATGGGGATAATGCTAATTTATCTAATGATGTTGAAGAGATTTCTATATCCAATACAGCACAGGATATTTCTTCAGAGGATATTGTTTCAGAGGAAATTTCCCAATCCGAGATTGATGATAATATTAATTTAATTGATGATTCTTCTTTGTATAATGATGAAAATAGTAAAAATCTTGAAAACGAAAATGCAAAAAGCTCAAATGCATTAAATGATGACAATTCTAAACTTACTCAAGGAGATTCCAATCATTTAAGCGAAGGAGATGCCCAAATATATGATGAATTCATTATCAAGAATCCGAGTTTCAATGATTCTATAAATTATTGGGATACTTATGGAAGCTTTGCAAGTCGTACTGGAATTTCTTCACAGTCTCATGATGAAGATAATAAATCCATATCCTTTTTCTCAGCTTCAATAAGCCAAACCATTGATTTCACTGTTGTTGATACTCTTAATTTTTGGTTTATGTCCAATGGAGTTCCAATAACCGTAACAATAGGTGATGATTTTACTGAAATGTATGTATTTGAAGGTCAAGAAGGGAAACATTGGAATTTAATTAGCATAGATACATCCCATATCAATGGATTTCATATGCTAAGCATTACAACTGCAATTATGAGCTATGTTTTAATTGATGATTTTTCTGTTGTAGTTAACAATCTGAATCATGCTAATTTCACAGGTAAGATAATCAATAAGACAGATAACAATTATACTGTTGAATTTACAGACGGATCTTATGGTTTAATCGGCAGTTGGCTTTGGGATTTCGGTGATGGCTCTACCAGCACTGAACGCAATCCAATACATACATTTGAAAATGGAGTATACCCTACTGCATCATTAACTGTATCCAGCGATTATTGCACTGATACTTACAGCCTTAATTTGTATGGTCCAGTCATAGAGCGTAGCGGTGAAACCTTCTGCACTATTCAGGAAGCTATAGATGGGGCAATTGAAAATGATACAATCATAGTTAATCCATATTTGAATCTTGAGTACTATAGTGAAGATCTTATGCTGAATAAATCCGTTACTTTAATCTTTAATAATACTACATTGTTAAACAAAACAAGTAATTTGGTTTTCACCACTGACAAGGATTCTGATGTGAAAATCAGAAATCTGAAATTGAAGAATTTGAATATTGAAATTGATGGTGAAAATGGTTCCAATTTAGAATTTATAGACTCCTCGATTTCAAATTCATCTGTTAATATCCAAGGAAACATAGGATTTATCAATTCCACTATAGACAAAAACTCAAAAGTCAACATCATTGGAGGAAGCTTGTCTTTTAAGGAATCCAAATTAAAAAACATTAATTTAGAATCTAGCAATGCTGACATCTATTTAAATGGCACTAAATTGGAAGATTTTTCAAATGTCACAGCATACAATGGAAATGTGAAATTTTACAGTTCAAATTTTGATAATTCCAAATTTGATATTTCTAATTCAAGTTTTGACATTAAGGATTTATTCATTTTGAATTATTACACTAATGAGAAAAAACTTAAGCATGATTTCATCATTTCCAATAGTTATGGAATTTTGGATAACCTTACATTAAATACACTTTCAAGCGACCATGTTTACGGATCTGTAGGATTAAAATTCATTGATGCAAATGCAAGCATTATAAACAGCAATCTGTCCAAGTGCGATATTGCCATCAATCAGACTGGAGGAGAATTGAACGTTTCAAATAATATTATCCATGACAATTCCATTGGCATTGAGGTCCTAAGCGGAATTTCCAATATACATTATAATGCCATTTACAGCAACTCAAATTCCAGTTTAGTCTACTGTGAGGATTCAGTTAACTATTCCAATAATTGGTGGGGTAAAAATAATCCAAGCTTTATAGCTAACTCTACCCTACCGTCTGATAATTATGATATAGTTTACTTGAGTGAAGGGGAATTGAATAATATTTGTCCATATTTGGTTCTTAATTTAAGTTCAGATTCTGACTTGCTAGCAGTAAATGCCAGTTATATTATATATGTTGATTTAACTTGCAATAGCAATGGAGAGAATACCGTTGATGGTTCTGATTATGAGTCTGTCATATCCAGCACTATTGCGGACATGTTAATCAAATTCCAATCCAATGATGGTTCCTGTGGTGAATGCAGCATTGTCAATGGAAAAGGGGAGTTTAATTTCACCAGCAATGATAAAGGTGTTGAATATATCACTTTCTCATTACTGAACCAAAATTACACTTTGCCTATTGCAATTGATTCTACAGTCCCTAAAATTACATACATTACTCCAAGTACTGTGTTTAATGACACTCTTATTGTGGAAATTGTATGTGATAGTGCCGATGCGATAATCTATTATACCTTAGATGGATCAGACCCTAAAGCCAGCGATACTCGCATTGTTTATGATGGAGCATTTAAGATTGACAAATCCACTACTGTTCATGCTACCGCAATAGATGCAGCTGGAAACTATGCAAGATTGGATTGCTTCAATGCACCTGATGTAAGCGTAACTTACCTTAAGGAGTCTGATTTGTCTGATGAGGATTCCGGTGCAATATGGGGAGAATATCAAGGCAATCTTAATAATACAGGTGTTTCAAATCAGTCTGGTCCCATAACCAACATCAGCAAATGGTCTAGACTTGATATTGCAAGTGATGCATCCGTACTTATAGATAAGGATGGCCTGATTTATGTTGCAGGTGAAGACGGTTATCTTTACTGCTTAAACAGCGAAGGAAAAACTGTTTGGGCATATGGAACTCGAAGCAAAATCATTTCCACTCCAGCCATAGGTTCTAATGGGCATATTTACTTTAGCAACTGGGAAAACAGCACCCTTTATGAACTGGATAATGACGGGTATCTTGTATGGAAATATGAGTTAGGAGATTATTGTCTCGGTTCCAGCATTAAATTCGGCCCTGATGGAACACTTTATGCAATAAGTGGAAATGATAGCTTTACTAAAATATTCGCATTTAAAAATAATAACCTTAAATGGATTTGTGAATTGCCAGTTTCAACTGGAGGTTCCACCCCTGCAATAGCAGAGGACGGCACAGTTTATTTGGTCCTTAAGGATGGTTCCGTCGCATTAATTAATTGGGATGGCACTGTAAAAGGATTCATTAAATCAAAAAGCATCATTAATGAAAGTGCATCTGTAACTATTGGCCCTGATGGACTTTTATATGTTTTAAAGAAGACGGTAGTCAGACAAAATCCCTCATTAAACATTTATTATCTTAACGGCACTCAATATGTGAATGATGGAGATGGCTTAACCCGACTCCAATATCTTTTTAGCACTCCTTCAATCTATGATGGCAAGGCTTACATTTTAGGTCTAAAAAGTTATGATGGGCTGCAAGGCAAATTATATGCATTTGACATCAGCACTGGAGAATGCTTATGGGATGTTAATGTGACAAACGCAGGATTTTCTGCAGCATCCCCTTTAATTTCAGAAAATGGAATGATGTATTTTGCCAGCAATTACACTGTTTATGCATATGATTTAGAAGGCAATGAGATTTGGTCTTATGAATTGACAGGAAAATATGGAAACCCTAAAGTTTTATCAGGACTCACATTGACTGATGATGGCACATTGATTGTCCCCACTACACAGGGTATATATACTTTCAATGATTTAAGCGCAGAATTTACATGGGAACATGTGAACGGTACAGAACGTGGAATTAAATTCACAAGCATAGCCACTGAAGGGAATAACACATATTATTGGCGTTTTGGAGATTATAGATACTCCAGCTTGGAAAATCCAGTTCATGAATATTTCCGCCCAGGCAATTATACAGTGTATTTAACCGTTAATCATAGTGGGGTGTTATTGGGCTGCAATAAGACTATAGAAGTGATCAATCATGACATTACCCCTCCTAGTGATGTTGTTGCAACCATTGATAATATAATTGCCATTGATGCAGAATATCGTGGCAGTCAAAATGTAACTTTAACATCCTCTGATAATTGGGGAGAGTATACAATTTATTATACTGTAGATGGCACAGACCCTAAAAGCAGCTCCACAAGAAGAGAATATTACGAGCCAGTTTTAATTGAGACAGATACCTTGCTCCAGTTTGTTGCAGTCGACCCTGCAGAGAATTACTGCAATGTTGGCAATCTAACATTAAATATTACAGATGCCATATTGGTCAATGAAACACTTGTGGAAAAGATTCAGAAAATCCTCGATGATGCTGAACCTAATAGCAAGATAGTAATCAATTATGACAAAATTGCTGGTGCTAACTTCACTGTCAACAAACCATTAAACATTATAAGCACAAATAATACCTTGCTTGTTGGAAATGGCGTTGACCCTGTTTTCCGTATTGGATCAAATGCTAGCGGCACTACAATAAATGGTTTTTCTCTTGAAAATAGTGGAGATGTTATTCTAGTCAATGAAAGCAGTAATGTCAGCATTTTGAATACCGCAGCATATTCTAGGAATGGAAATGGATTTAATATTTTAAATAGTTCTAATAGTTTGATTAAGGATTCCTCTTCCAGTAAGTCCTATAATGGAATTAACATCGAGGGAAGTTCCAACACAGTTTTAAATCGTGTTAATAGCAGTGATTCATATTGCAATGGAGTTTCAGTCATTAAATCATCAGACACCATAATAAACAATTCCGTGTTTGATAATAATGGCAGATTCCTTAAAGGCAAAGCACAAGCCATTCTGCTTAATAATTCAAATAAAACAAGCATAACCAATAACCTCATAACTAGAGGGTTCTTTGGAATTCGATTTAACAACACTAATAGAGATGTGAACATAATCAACAACACTATTAATGAAACCAGTGCAGACGGCATTTTATTTGAGGGGTCTGCAATTCGTGTAAATGTAACTTTGAATACCATTGAAGGAACATTCAATGGCCTTAACTTTAATGGTTATGTTAAGAATGTTTATGTGAGCGAGAACCTTGTTTGGAAAATGCATTCCCATAGTGATGATATTGAAGCCAGGA
>NZ_JAZRJY010000040.1:0-5044 GCF_045646045.1 Methanobrevibacter sp.
CTGTCAAGTTCCAGCATCAGTTAGTTTTTTTTCGTTTTCTATTTTTGATAAATTACTATAAATGTAATGTAAATTCCATTATAATGTGAAAAACACACTTCGCATTACATCAGTCAAATTACTATTTTTCTGCCCATCATAAGTTCCATAGTCAACTCGATAAGTTATTTTATCAGTTTTTGATATCAACAACGACCTGTGTCATTGCATTGCTTAAGTATTGTAGATGGGAGTATTAATTAAATAGCTATTAATTATATATAACTTAAAAATTAAATCATTAATTAATTAAAATTATTTTGGAGAGAGGTTAATATGAAAGGGCATGTGATAGTTGTCATACTTATGGTCTCTCTACACTACTTTTTTTTGAAATTATAATAATTAAAGATTTTCATTCGTATAAAACTTATAAAAAAGTTCAGATACTTATCTATTTCAAGTACAAAATGCAAATATAATTTTTGCAAATTATTCCAAACTATTAATTAAATTGTTATTTAATGTTTCATGATCAAAGTCTGTTTCCCATTCCAATTTTGCAAAACTG
Source organism: Methanobrevibacter sp. (assembly GCF_045646045.1). Lineage (GTDB taxonomy): Archaea > Methanobacteriota > Methanobacteria > Methanobacteriales > Methanobacteriaceae > Methanocatella. The sequence continues at coordinate 551 of NZ_JAZRJY010000040.1, forward strand.
ACAGTATAATATAAAAAATTTTAAATATCACTTCCGAGTTATTAATATAAAATTAATAGGTGATGTTATGAAAAAGTTACATTTAATTATAATTGCCATAATAATTCTAATATCTATTGTGGGAGTATTTTTCCTAACAGGTAACTCGACTCCAACAGGCGAAGGACCATCATATAATGCAAGCGCATTAACAAATAATCTTTCAGTTGACATGAATAATTGGCAATATGACGAAACAAATGACATATATTATCAAATTGGACTTGTATACTGTATGAATCCTAAAGATACTTCATATGAATCTTGTGGGATCTACGTTCCTGGAAAATACTTTGAAGGCAGTAAAAATTCCAATGGAACTTACAGTTGTAAAATAAATGAAAATGCTAAAGTTGGAAATTATACCTCTAATTCCGCACCTATAGTAATGCCAGTAAATACTCCAGGTTATTCTGCATGCAAAGCACCAACTAGTTACAATGCAGGTGAAGTCAAAAATTACACTGATGCTGGTTTTATCTATTTAAATGCTGGTTGTATGGGAAGAGACAATGCAGAAGCACCTGATGGTGTAGTTGACTTGAAATCTGCAGTGACTTACTACAGATTTAACGGAGATGTTTTACCCGGAAACATTGAGAAAATATTTACTTTTGGCCATAGTGGAGGAGGAGCACAATCTGCAATAATGGGCGCTTCAGGAAACAGCGAATTATATAATCCATATTTAGAAAACATTGGTGCTGCAATGGTTGACAAAGATGGAAAAGTTTTATCAAATGCTATTGCTGGTGCGATGTGCTGGTGTCCAATAACAAATTTAGATACTGCAGATAGCGCATATGAATGGAATATGGGACAATATGTGAGAAATTCAAACTCATTCACAGGTGCCTTAAGCAATGATTTGGCAGAATCATATGCTACTTACATTAATCAATTGAACCTAAAAGACCCAAATGGAAATGTATTAAAACTTGAAAAAAGCGATGATGGAATTTATACTTCAGGCAGTTACTATGATTACATGTTAACTGTAACCGAAGAATCCTTGAATAATTTTTTAAATGATACAACATTCCCATATTCTCCAAGTTCTAATGGAATGGGAAACATGCCATCTGGTGGAACACCTAGCGGGGAAATGCCAAGCGGAGAAACACCAACAGGATCAACTCCAAGTGGGGAAATGCCAAGCGGAGAAACACCAACAGGATCAGCACCTAGTGGGGAAATGCAAAGTGAAAACACCGATACCAACTCATCAACAAGTTATCAGACAGCACAAGACTACATTGATTACCTTAATGGAAATGACACATGGATTCAATATGATGAAAAAACAAACACTGCAAAAATCACTAGTTTAGAAGCATTTGTCAAAAATTGTAAAAATCCTTCAAAATCTGTTGCCGCTTTTGATGATTTGAATCGTTCTCAAGCTGAAAACGGATTATTTGGCCTTGACTCAAATAGTTCATCACATTTTGATAAAGAATTAAGTGATTTACTTAACAACAATAGTGAAACATACTCTAAATACAGTAATGACTCAAAAGATTATGCCCGTGAATATAGCAATGATTTGGCTACAAAAGACAGTTTAAATAACACAATGGAAACTCGTGTAAACATGTATAATCCAATGTATTACTTATGTGATTATTACAATGGAGCAGGAAGTTCTGATGTAGCTAAATATTGGAGAATAAACACAGGTATTGAACAAGGAGATACTTCCCAATGTGTCGATGTCAACTTATACTTAGCCGTCCTGAATAAAGTTGGAAAGGACAATGTTGAATTTTCAACTGTTTGGGGCCAAGGACATACTCAAGCTGAAAGAACTGGTGATTCTACAGGCAATTTTATTAATTGGGTTAATAATTGCTTAAACTAAAAGTGAATAACATGAATTATTCACTTTTTACTATTTTTAATTTTAAACATTAACTTTAAAAAAATGAAACACATCAGAATTAGAAAATTCTACATAAACACACCATTTCATTTTAAAACCTTAAAGACTACAGAACTTATCGTTTCCCATAAACTCTGATAAAAAAATTGATTTTATATAAAGAAAACACTAAAAAAAATACGAACATTTCGTATAAAACTTATAAAAAAGTTGTGATACCTACAATTCACACCACTACACCAATAGACAATACTTTTTGGCAGTTAACAATTTCCTTTTTCCTGCCATGAAAATTTAGTTATGCCTAAATTTATATAGTATGGAATATATAATTAACAATTGGAATAATTTAGGTTTGCCTAATTTTTCCAATTAAACTAAAGAATTTTTTTAGGTTGAATTAATATGAGACACGAGGAATTTTTTGATAAATGTTACGAACATAAACATGTATTGCTATTTGGGGCAGGAATCGCTACTGCTATAGTTGGTAAAAAAATCTTAGAATCTAAAGCTGTAAAAGATGCAGCGACTCATGGAATGGCTTCAATAATGTCAGCTAGAAAAGATGCAGAAGAATGCTTCCAAGACATGAGAGAAAATGCAGAAGACATCATGGTTGATGCACACGAAGAAAATAAAAAAGAAATCTACATAGAAGATAAAGAATAAGGTAGAAAAATGAAATATCAAGTAATGTACGATAACGGATCTCGTTTAAGGGTTCGATCAGGCCAGTGGGCTTTCACAAAAGAGGAAGGCTATGGTCTTGCTTCATTACTTTTAAATCAAAGTTTCATCCATGAGGTATACACATCCCATAGAAACGGAAGTATTCTAATATATTACGATGGGGATGTTGAAAACAAGCAGATAATTTTCAATATATTAGATGGAATTACATTGGAGGATCTCTTCGAAGCAGAGCCGACACAAGCTCAAAGTTCAAAAGAAATCACCGATGATTTCTATCTAAAATTATCCAAAATGCTTTTTTATAGGGTTGTCGAAAGAATATTTTTACCTATTCCAATAAAGAATGTATTGACCCTTTATCATGCTGCAGAATATATCTGGAATGGTTTAGACAGTTTAACTGATTTCAGATGTGACGTTGCACTTTTAGATGGTGCTGCAGTAGCAGGTGCGCTAATGTATAACCAATACAAACCTGCAAGTTCAATGATGTTCTTATTGTCAATCTCCGATGCGTTAGAGGACTACACATTACAAAAAGCTAAAACTACACTAAAAGACAGTTTGGCTTTAAACATCGATACTGTATGGGTAGTAGGAGATGATGGTGAAGAAAAACAACGCCCTATTGTAGATATCGACAAGGGAGATAAAATCAAAATCCATATGGGTGATGTAATACCTGTTGATGGAAAAGTAATTGAAGGCGACGGAATGGTTAACGAAGCTTCAATGACTGGAGAACCACTAGCCATTCATAAGATGCCTGGAAAAACCGTGCACGCAGGAACCGTTGTTGAAGAAGGAAACCTTATAATTGAAGTCTATTCAATGAACAATGAAACAAGATTAAATAAAATTATAGATTTGATTGAAAATTCGGAAGAGTTGAAGGCAGATACTCAAAGTAAGGCCGAAAAGCTCGCCGATTCAATTGTTCCGTACAGCTTCATCGCAACTGCCCTAACATACTTGATTACAGGAAACCCTACAAAAGCCTTATCTGTTTTAATGGTTGATTTTTCATGTGCAATCAAACTGACAACACCGTTATCCATAATATCTGCTATGCGTGAAGCATCAGATAACAGGATGATGGTAAAAGGCGGGAAATTCCTGGAAAACTATGCAAATGCAGACACAATCGTGTTCGACAAGACAGGAACACTGACTAATGCAACTCCAAAGGTTGTTGATGTCATTCCAATGTCCAAGAGATACAAACGTGAGGACATTTTAAGAATGGCGGCTTGTATTGAAGAGCATTTCGCGCATAGTATCGCAACAGCAATCGTAAAAGCGGCAGAAGAGGAAGGTCTAAAACACGATGAAGACCACAGCGAAGTGGAATATATTGTGGCGCATGGTATTGCAACGGAATATGACGGCAAACGTGCAATAATAGGTTCCAGACACTTCTTATTTGATGATGAGAACGTTAAAGTAACCAAAACCCAGGAGAAAAAAATCGCCAAAAAAGCCAAAGAACATTCTGTAGTTTATTTGGCAATTGATGGAAAACTGGAAGGCATAATCTGTATTGATGATCCTGTTCGTGAAGAAGCAAAATATGTCATATCAGAGCTTAAGGATTTAGGCATTGAAAATGTCATAATGCTTACCGGAGACAGTGAAAGTGGTGCAAGAGCCAGTGCCAAAGCATTGGGAATCACAAAATACAAATCTCAAGTGCTTCCAGAAGACAAATCAAAGATTATTGAAGATTTAAAGGCTGAAGGCAAAACTGTAATCATGGTGGGTGATGGAATAAATGATTCCCCTGCCCTTGCATGTGCAGACGTTTCCGTTTCTATGAAACATTCATCTGACATAGCTCGTGAAGTGGCAGACATATCATTACTGTCTGATGATTTATA
>NZ_JAZRJY010000041.1:0-6174 GCF_045646045.1 Methanobrevibacter sp.
AGGGGTAATATGAACCCCATTATTTTGAAGAATTGTTTGAATTTGGAATGGAAGTTAATTTATTTTTGTTCATGGTTGAATTAAACTCATTCAATACTGCATTGTCTTTAATTATCTGTACTGAAACATGGTCTATGTCGACATAATTTTCAGTATAGTAACTGCCCAATGTTGATGCAAAGCTGTATTTCTCGTGACCTTTGAAATCGGATAATTTTTTAACGGTTGAGGTTATCTGACTTCCGTTTGAATCGTAATATATTGTTTTTATCATGTAGCCTGCATCATTTTCCGGATAATTGTTGATGTAGCCGTTTACATTATATGAGTAGTAGGTTTTGCCGCTAGATTCATAATTATTGGCATATACTTGATCGAAAGTTATTGTAATATTTGGCTCAACGTTATTGCTTTGCCCTGATCCGAAAATGAAAAATCCTACAGCAACAACTGCTATTACAATAACTGCAATTATTATAATGCCTCCCAATACAGAACCGTTTTCTGAAGATGTGTCCTTTTTTACAGGCTTTTCTTCCTTATTTACCGGGACATCTTCAAGGCTGTATGCACATTCAATGCAGAATTTGGCATTATCCGGTGAGTTCACACCACAGTTGGGACATGTCTTGCTCATATTTTCTCCCCATTAATTTCTTGTTAATATGATATATGCAAGTTAGTATTATTATATTTTTTTAAAATATGTCTAATATTTATCTAATTATTCTATATTTTTAAACAAAAGTTTTTATATGGCATATAACAAAAATTATAATGATATATCATTTTTATATTAATAATTTGGTTTGAGTGAATTTATGGATAATAAAAAAATTATTTTGATTTTGGGAGCTTTAATAATTTTTATTTCCGTCATCGGTTCTTATGCTTCAGAATATAATCCAAAATATGGAGATTTGAATTATCTTTTGGATGAGATAAATGAGAGTGATCTGACCGGATGCTGTTCTGTTGCATGCCAGATGGAAGGAAACAATAGTATGTTCGCATTCAGAAGAGATGCGGGTTATAGTGCTGATATTTTTGTTGAAAAGATTGATTGGCACGGGAAGGAAGCGATTAAGCAATATAAAACAGACGGAAAATACTTCTGTCAGGTTATTGTAACAAATGACGGATGGACTATTGGTTACGGTGGGCTTGACGATGGTGATGACAACAAAAAAATAGAAAATATTACTGGCGAAATGGTTGCAAACAATGACATTAACAACAAAAGCCTACAGGAAATTCAGGATATCAAGAAATCCTATGGAAGAGGTCACGTACTTATCAAGGCACCTGATGGAAGATACGGTGTGGCAATGGGATATTCACATTTCACAGGACATCTCAATCCTGGACAATATATTTCTGTTCCAAATAAGGAAAGTTTTGTAAGAACCGGAAACATTCAGATGAATGCATCAGATAAAGTTCAGACAATGCACAAACTGGCAATCTCTGATTCCTACGGTTTGTCCAGAAGGGACGTTAGTGTCTATGACTTTTATCATCTTGAAAATAAAACATTCAATGGTAATATAACAGATATTACCTTGTCCAATGATGACGGATCAACACATGGTATGAGTACCGGCGGATTATCAGATAACGTTAACTTCAACGGAACTTTATTCAAAAAGGAAGACATTCCTATGGCTCCAAAATATCAGCGTGTCGGAAATGTTACATTCTCACAACCTGAAAGTGGCGATAATCCATTAGGATTCGTATTCAATATACTCTATTATCTGGTTATAATTGTAATTTTAATAGTTTTATTCGTTATAATTATGAGAACAATCAATAGAATAAGATATGCAAGAAAAAGAAAACGACAAAACCATAGCCTGTATCCTGATAATAGAAGATATAGATAATTTCTATATCTCACTTCTTTTTTTTAATCTTTTTCGATTTTAATGTGGCACGTACTTGTTTTTTTCCAGTAGCAGTTATTGCATGTTCTGCACAATGATTCCACTTCACTGCCGTCGGCCCATTCACTTAAAAACGTCGGATTATATACAAATGGCCTCTGCATTGATACAAAATCTATGTGGGTAGTGTTGATTAAATCATTGATTGATGCCATATCTGTGAGTCCTCCCCCTAAAATTACAGGAATATTAACCCTTGATGCTATCTCATCGGTGATGTCAAAAAGTATATTTTTGTTTGGAGAGTCTTTTCTGAAATACTGTGGAGAGGAGGGCTTTGTTATCTGCAGGCTGTCTGCACCTACTTTTTCAAGCAGTTGGGCTATTTCGACAATATCATCCTGAACGTTGATGCGGCAGTTTATGTGCAGGTTGCTTGTATCCTTAATTACCTTAATTAGTTCCAGTATCATCCTTAGTCGATTTAAAGTATTTCCGCCATATTCGTCATTTCTTTTATTTTCCTTTGAATCCATTACTTTTGAAAAGAAATAACTGTTTCCCATAGCAAGCTGTATGCCGTCAAAACCTGCAAATGATATCTTTTTGGATGCAACAATATAATCTGACTGAATTTGTCTTATGTCTTCAATTGTGAGATCATTTACTCCAATATTCTGCTTTCCGTTGACATTGCAGTTTACAAATCCAATCTGGGCCAGTATCGGAACATTATACTGATGGGTGGTGTCCGTTACATATTTAAATTCTTTAATAAATGCGGGGCTGTCTATTGAATGGGAATAGTCGCTGAAGCGGTCATGGGGATACATTGATATCAGTTCGGTTGTTATTAATCCTACATGATTTTTAGCAAGTCTTTCATATCTCAAAAATATTTCCGGGGAGAGTTTGCCCAGTTCCTTTTGAGATTCCCATAGTCCTGTTCTTATAATTCGGCTGTTAAGCTTAAAATCCCCAAATTCACATTCATCAAATATGTCTTTCATGTTAATCCCTTCATTATTTTTGGACGGTTATGTTACGTTCATATGTGCATGGATGGAATTCTCCTTCTCCCTTAAAGGAAATGTCTCCATAATAGTTATTGCTGCCGCTTTCAGGGACGTTTTTTAGATTTTCTATTTTAAACATGCCGTTGCTGTCTGTAGTGACATTTACAAAAACTGATTGGTCATCTCCGGCCTGGTGATAGAAAATAGTCTTGTTTGCAACCCCTCTTGAATAGGCATCCATCAGATATCCGGTAACAGTTCCGTTTTCAGATACCTGCGTTTCATTAACTACAATGAATGTATCCACATCATGTGAGAACTGATAGAAAAAAACTCCAAAACAAATAATGCACAAAACAATCAGTATTATCAGGTATTTTGTATCCATGTTGGATTATATATTCTAAATTATATTTAAATATTATTTCAGCAGTTCATTAATCCTTTCTGTAATTGCGTCATCAATCTGTTTTGGATTGATGCAGATGCATTTTCTGAATTCATCCTCCAGAGCAATGATTTTAGCCTCTGTTTTTACGTATAATTCATCGCCCAATATATCTGCAATTACAGAAATTGAATCCTTTATAAAGTCACAGTGGATTTTAAACAACAGGGGGTTTGACAGAATGTAGTCAACCATTATCTCTATTGAAATTATGTCTGCCAGTTCAACCAGAGGATAGCCATAGACTCTTAAATAACAAACAAGCTTTTTTAAAATCACTTTGGAATATGGTGAGGGTTCTGAGGTTATCAGCTGATTCAGGTAGAAATCAATGATTTTCAACACAACCCTCAAAGAGCAATGCCGTTAAAACGCAGTCTGAATTTATTAGGCTAAGCAATAGCCATTTTTCCAGAAAATCTTTTTTTGTCATGTTAAATAATATGTTCCAGACATATAAGTAAAAAGTCCTAGAGAGCATCTGACGAGTATTAGAAGCTGAAGAAGTAATATCTTGTTGACGGTTTGTTGTTTTTTGAACTCTGATATGAATCGTAATCTCTGTTTTCCTGTTCTACCTGCTTTTGATAATCATCCAATGCCTTATTTAATCTGTTTGAAAACTCATCATGAGACATTGTCTGGGAAGGAGTGTTTTCAATTATTTTTGTAATATCATCATTGACATAGGTATCATTAAAGCATATCAGAAATATCTTGTCCTGCGTTACAAAATAGACTGTGGTATGTGGCTTGGAGTTATATTCTCCTGAAACTACAACAGCATCATGGCCTGCAATGGTGGTCTGTTCCACGGATTTGGCCTCGCTGACATCAGATCCGAAATTGAATCTCAGGTTTCTGGAATCGTCAAGACTTAAAATACGGAATGTAAATCCGCTTTCATATACATATGATGAGTCCTTTTTTGTTCCGTGTTCATACTGGTGCGGTATTTCAAAATCTATCCCATTAATATTTACCTTTTCAGCAGCAGCTGACGGTATTAAAATCAAAAGAATGATGAACAATACAAATAATTTCTTCATATTACTCATTATATACACAAGATATATTTAACTTTTAACTACATCTTCAACAGTGTAGCATGAGGCGTCCTTTTGGATTGCCTTTTCCACTTCAAAGCTGCATATCATATTGTATATGTCTTCTTTAAATGTTTTTGTTGAGTATTCTTCTATTACTCTTTCAAACTGGCCGGATCTTCTAAGCAAATCAGCCCTTTGGATAAGAATATCATCATTCAAATCAAGCTTTTCTATATATTCAAGACTTTTTCTTCTCATTAATTGGGCATTTTTTTCATCATCAGTGTCGTCACACACCCATGCGCAGTGAAGAAGTGCATGGAATTTATCTGAATTGCTGGAAGCTATTAAATACTGGCGATAGAATCTTTCAGCCAAAGAATGATTAAAATTCAAATCATCACAGCTTTTATATGAATCGCTTTTTAAAAAATCAGATGTAATTTCAGTACTTTGGTTAAAATCAGGTGTAACGTATCCGCAGCTGGGACATTCATGTACCCATTTGTCCATGGTACTTCTCTGCATTTCGGGTGGTCTGAGGTCTAAATCCGGTGCACCCCATGCATTTGTGGATCCCAGAACATAAATTTCAAATTCGTTTTCACATACAGGACATTTAACAGGTAGTGGCATTATAGTTGTCATGGTGATATATTGTATGCCCTAGTATTTAAACATATCTTATACACAAAATAATAATATGGTGGTGAAACTATTCATCACCATCTTCACTTTCTTTTTGAGCTTCGCTTTTATCTTCTTCCTCAGCTTCTTTTTCATCTTCGATGCCGTCTACAAATTCAATATCATTATCTTCGGAGTATGATTTGATTTCGGATAATGTTTTAATCAATTCGTCTTCAGCAAGTTCGGTTGAGAAGTAATATACGATTGGAATAACATCATTTACAGCAACGATTTCAAGATGTGTGTCATCCAGTACAACTTTCTGAGTATTGTAAAGCTGGATATCACCAAGAACTTTATCTGAGGAATCTTCAAACAGTACTTTTACCTGTGAATCTTTATATTCCTCTTCCAAAGAGGCAATCATTTCCTCATCTGTTATAGTTTCTTCAAGATCCAAATCGTTGAGCTTGTCTTTAAATAATTCTGCATTGTGTAGTTTTTCCTGGATTTCTGCCAATTCCTTTTCCAAATTCTTTTCATCTTTAAGAAGGGAATTGATGAATGCTTCACTTCCATGATTAAAGTTTTCATATAACTCCAGTACTTCACGTGCACTTAAGATTGAACTTTCTTTAAAGAATTGTTTGGTATGATCTTTTACACGAATACTTAACGGTTTTAATTTCTCTTTTTTTGCGGAGATTTCCTCATCAAATGGAATGATTTCACGACCGATTTTGTGTAGTGATTCCAAACGTTCCATGAACATGTTTTCAAATTCATCACGGGAAAGTTCATCAGGGAAATTTAATTCCAATTCTCCGGGTTTAATTCTTCCTCCAAAAGTTTTATTACCAAATCTGAATTCTTTAGTTTCCTTTTCACTCATATGTAAAACTCCTTATAGTTTACTTTTTTCAAATTTGTGTACACAATTAATAGTTGGAGCTTATCATATATAAATGTTTGTATTCATAATTAAAAAAAGTATACGTAAAGTGAAAGTAGAATTCAAAATAAAAAAAAGTATATGAAATGAGTTCAGTATAACTGCAACTCATTTTCAAGTGCCTTGGCTTCCTGACGGTTTTTCTCCTGTTCTTCAGCAGGAGACAAATCCAGAGGCCTTGTAAAGAATAAAT
>NZ_JAZRJY010000042.1:0-3785 GCF_045646045.1 Methanobrevibacter sp.
AATAGGTATGCTATTTATAATTTATATTGCTTAGGGTATTTTGAATTAGGTTAATATATTAATAATATTAATAATTTTAAAATAATATTAATAATTTTTGTAATCATTTAAAATAATCATATCTTATTTGATATTATCAATTTTTGAGGGTAATTATGACTGGACATTCTTTAAATAATATTAAGGAGATAATAAAAAAAGATTTAAAGGCAACAATATCTAATCCTATTGTAACAATTGTCTTAATTGCAATAATTTTTCTCCCTTCCCTTTATGCTCTATTAAATATACAAGCATGTTGGGATCCATATGGAAATACGGGAAATGTAGAATTTGCAATTGCTAATTTGGATAAAGGTACTACTTTTGAAGGTATGCATATTAATATTGGAAATGAACTAGTGGATGAACTAAAAAATAATACTAAATTTAAATGGAAATTTGTCTCTGAGAAAAATTTGAGAAAAGGAGTTTACAAGGGTCATTATTATGCCGGTATAGTAATACCTAAAAACCTGAGTAAAAATGTTGTCTCGATTTCCTCAGACCATCCTAAACAGGCACAACTAGAATATGTTGTAAATGTTAAATCTAATCCTGTTGCAACTAAACTTACAGATACTGGTGCAAATACAGTTTATACTTCGTTGAATGCAAAAATTGTTGAAGTTATTAACATGGCAGCATATGGAAAACTTGGAGAATTACAGGCAGGTCTTGCAGATGGTGCTAGTCAATTAGCTGGTGGTGCAGGTCAACTTCAAGACGGTGCAAATCAGGTTTCTGCAGGAGCAGGACAAGTTAAAGGTGGTGCAGGACAAGTTAAAGGTGGTGCAGGTCAACTTCACAAAGGAGTAACTGATGTTAAAAAAGGTGCAAAACAAGTTGATAAAGGGTCAAAACAAGTTAAAAAAGGTTCTGAAGAATTAGAATCCGCAGTGGATTCTTCTTTACTTCCAGATGGCCCTGTTAAAAAATATGTTGACAGTAGTTCTCAACTTGCAAATGGTACTGCTAGTTTAGCAGATGGTTCTGTTCAATTAGCTAATGGTTCTACTCAGCTTGCAGGAGGAGCTAATGATTTAGCAGGAGGTTCATTAGAATTAGCTGAAGGTTCATTATCTCTTGCAGCAGGTGCAGAATTACTTGGAACTTCAGCAGCAGGTGCATTATTTACAGCTGCTAGTTCACTTGGAGCTACGGCAAATCAACTTTCAGCAATTACTGGTATTAATGAATCTGTTCTTGGTGATTATTTCCTTTCACCAGTTAAATTAGATAGACAGGAAATGTTCTCTGTTCCAGATTATGGATCTAATGTAGCTCCATTTTACTTAGTATTATCTATGTGGGTTGGTGCATTAATTACATGTGTTATGATGGAACCTAAATCAAGTGCAGGAACAAAATATTCTCCATTTGAGATGTATACAGGTAAATTATTGATTTATATTATAATGAGTATTTTACAAGCATGTGTTACTATAATAGGAGCTCATTTATTAGGTGTTCATATTACTAACTATCCACTGTTTATATTTTCTGCCATACTAGTATCGGTAATATTTATGATTTTTTCATATTCGATTATTTCGGCAATTGGAACAGTTGGAAAAGCAGTAATGGTAGTTCTTTTAGTTCTTCAGATTTCTGCAACCGGAGGAATATATCCTATTCAGATTATGCATAAGTTTTTCCAGTCTTTATATCCGTATATGCCAATGACTTATGCTATCCGATTAGTTCGTGAAGCACAATTAGGTGTTGTTTGGGGAAATTATATTCCAGCTTTAGCAGTTCTTTTAGCTATAGGACTTGCTACTATTGTTGTATGTGTCCTTATTAAAGAAAAAGCAGATAAAGCTTCAAAATACTTTGATGAACGTTTAGAGGAAAGTGGATTATTTTAATTGATAACAATAAGATTTATTTAATTATGGAGCGAAAGAAATGAAAAAGAGTTTAATGATTATTTTATTAATTACTTGTATGGTATTTAGTTTATCGGCTGTTGCTGCAGCTGAGATTGATGTAAATGGAGATACATCAGTTGAAATAAACAACATTGACCAAAATATTATAAATCCTGTAGATACTTCTGTTTCTTCTTCTAAATCTATTGACGAAGATATAGATTATTGTTCTAATCATATTAATCAAGGAGCAGGTTCTTCTAATAATGTTAATCAGTGTGTAGATTCTTCTTCTCAAAGTATGGGTAAAGGAAAAGTTATATCTGATTCATCTAAGGTTAATAGTGTGCAATCTGCTAATAGTGGTCTTGTTGTTAAGTCTGGTACTTTTAGTGAATTGCAATTATTAATTCTTGCAGCAAAAGAGGGAGATGTTATTCGTCTAACTCAAGATTATAAGTATGATACTAATTTCTTACTTAAAACAGGAATTTTTATAAATAAAAATATTACTATTGATGGTAATGGCCATACTATTGACGGAAGGGGCAAAACTAGGATTTTTAATATTAACTATGGAAAACATTTCCAATACAATAAAGTTATATTAAAAAATATTAAATTTAAAAATGGACGAGGTCGTTTTTATGGCGGTGCAATATTGAATTTTGGAAATTTAACAGTTAATAATTGTTATTTTGCAAATAATTATGCAGGTACTGCAGGTGGTGCTATTAATTCTTTAGGTTCTTTAAATTTAAAAAATTCTAAGTTTTATAAGAATTCTGCTGGTGGAGATGCAGGTGCTGTTTTTTCACTTACACTTAAAAATGGTGCAAGCTTCTTTGAGAAGTACTTCCACGATAAAAATGCAACTGAAGATTTAGAACTTCTTTTTTCAATTATAATGAGTTCTGCTCTTCAACCAGGTAAAGACCATATATCTAACTGTGTATTTAATTCTAATCATGCTAAAGGTAATGGTGGAGGTGCAGTTTACGCATTTTCCCATATTGATATTAAATCTTCTAACTTTAATAATAACCGTGCAGATTTAAAAGGAGGAGCAGTATACGGTTGTAAAGATTTATTTATTAAAAATTCTAATTTTAATAATAATAAAGTATCAAAATACGGCGGAGCAGTTTATTTCAAATGCCACAGTCAATCAGGATATTATAAAAAAGGTAAATGGATTTCAACTATTAAATATTACAAAAACAAAATAGAAGGTTCAACCTTCACATCCAATGTTGCTGGTGAAAGAGGTGGTGCTATCTATGGTTTTAAATACTATGATTCTGATAAAAAACACTGTGCAAAAGCAGTAAAATGTATTTTCAGTGATAATAAAGCACCAAACGGTAAAGATATTTACGGCGGAACCATTAAAAATAGTGTATATAAAAATACTAAAATTGCACTACAAAAAATTATTGTTAGTAAATCTCTTAAAAAATTAACATTACAGGCTTTGTTTAAAAAAGGTTCTGCTGCAATTAAAAATAAGATTGTTACCTTTAAATTTAGTGGCCTTACATTTAAGGCTAAAACCAATTCTAAAGGTATTGCTAAAGTTAAAATCTCACACAATATATTAAAAAGACTTAAAGTTGGTAATATTGTAATATATTCAGCTAGTTTAAATGGTGTTTCAGCTAAAAAATATACAATAGTTTTAAAGTAAATGCAATGCATTTACCTAATCTTTTTTTTATTTCTAGTCTCTTAAAACCATTAATCCTAAACAAATATTTAGGTAGGTTTGTAATTTGTAAACTATTCTAAAATGTTTATAGATCAGTGTTTTGTTAAATATTAGAAATAATGTTTGAAAGGTGTTATGATTGTTTGAAAATATTTTTTCAAGTA
>NZ_JAZRJY010000043.1:0-21046 GCF_045646045.1 Methanobrevibacter sp.
ATTTTCATTTTAAATTTTTAATTTTTAATTTAAAAAAAATATCAAATAGATTTTTTTTCCGGATATTGGAGGTTAATTTCAAGTTTTTGATATAGATATATATATTAGATTGCAAAATATATTACATTATATTTAATTAAAATGGTATATACTGTGGTAATTGAAATGAATTTAAAACATCTATTATTTGCATTATTTATTGTCTTTTTTGTATTTGCAGCTGTCAATGTTGCAAGTGCTGTTGATAATGACACAAATATTGTGGATGATAATCAATATGATGTTTCAACCCCAAAAATTGATGCAGATCAATCAAATAGTGAAGTAAGCCAATCAGATATTGGTACAACTCAATCTGACATCGATATAAGTCAATCATATGAGCCTTCAACTGTTTACAAGGGGGATATAATCAATGTTTATTTATATGTAAGAAATAATGGGAATTCAACAATCGATAATTTAATTATTTTTTATAATGTACCACAAGAATTTGAGATTTTAATTTGTCCTGCTGAATATGATAATGGAAAAGTAATTATTGATTCACTAAATCCTGGTGAATTAATTAAATATACTTTTATATGTAAAGCATTAGTGGCTAATATTACTGCTATATTTGAAGCAAGTTTGAATGGATCCAGTTTTATTCCATTAGATGTTTATGTTCAACCGGATAATGATAACCAATCAAATCAGAGTGGCATTAATGGCGGTGTTAATAAAATAAACACGAATTCTGTTAATTTACAACCTGCAGGAAACCCATTAGCATTGCTGCTTTTAGGATTACTGTCTATTCCATTATTTATCTATAAAAGACATTAGCTGGGGCCAATAATGAAATATGAATATTTTATTATTTTTTTATTCTTTATTTTTTTGAGTTTTCAAGCTGTTAATGCTGCTGATAATCATAATATTTCAAATCTAAAAGCTAATTTTTTGGATTTTCACAAATATACTTTCAATGCTTCTGATTTAATCAAGGATTATAATAATCAAAGTCAATATAATGTTCAAATTCTAAAAGATGGAAAGTCTATTGGACCAAATCATCATGTGATGTTTCGGATAAATGGTGTTTGCTATAATAGAATGACTGACTGTGATGGCATCGCCACCTTAAACATTAGGTTAAATCCTGGTCAATATATTGTTTATGTGGAATGTGAAAATGCTAAAAATTACAATAATATATTGGTTTTAGCTAATTAATTACATGGGGTTTTATTTGATGAGAAATTGTGAAATAAATCCAATTAAATCAGATTCATTAGAGATTAATTGTCAAAAAATATATGATGCTATTATAGCTTGTCAAAGGGAATTTGATGGGAATTTAATTTTTGAAAAAAATATTTTAAATACTTTAAATGAAATCGAAATATTATTATATGATGTTAATGATATAGAACTGTTTTCTGAAATGGTTGATTTGATATTTAGGTGTAGATATCGGGCTAGAGAATTGGAAAATCAGATGAAGTTCATTGATGATGAAAAAATAGTGAATTCTAAAAATTTAAATTATATTTTAGAAGAGATGAACAAATTCAAAGAAATAATTTAAATGTTATTAGAAATATATATTATATTAGGAGTTCTCAAGATGTTTGATAAAATATTAATACCTACAGACGGATCTGATTTTTCTGAATATGAGTTTGAAAGAGCAATGGAATTACTTTCAAAGGATGGACAAATCATCATATTATCTGTTGCAAGTAAAATTGAAGCTAATACGCCGTTTCATAATAAAAAGAATGTTGACAATATGAATAAAGAATTTTTAAAAGAAGCTCAGGCTAATGTTGACCGTATGGCAAGACGTTTTAATAATAGTGTAAATATAAAAAAATTGGTTTTACAGGGAATACCTTCTGAAACAATTGTTAATGTAGCGGATAATGAAAATGTTGATTTAATTATGATAGCAGCATCAGGTAAATCAGGTTTAAAAAAATTCTTTATTGGAAGTGTAGTTGAAAGAGTATTGAAAATTACTGAAAAGGATGTTTTATTGATTCGTAATTAATTTTATTGAATCAAAATATATTCTTTTTTTAATTGCGGTATATATTAAAAACTTCATTTGCAAAAAGATTAGAATTGAAAATATTTGACTTAAATATTGAAAAAATGGCTAAAAAAGAGATATACTACATTGATTTTAATGTGGATGAAGTAAGTTCAAGAATTAATAATATAATGAGTAAATGGTCTGTTCATTCAATCCATATTAGAGGTCAAAAATGGCAAATTTTTAATTATTCTGATGACTTGATTTATGAATTCGATTTTTTGATTGACTTTAAAAATGTGGAAGGCCGCATTAAACTTGAAGATTTGAAATTAAATGTCATTCACCATATTGAATCTCTAAAAGATGATACTATGTATATTGATGATTTGGTTTTGGAAGAATTACTCTATTAGAGCTTCCAGTTAATTTCATCTAAATTGTTTTCTTTTAAATATTTATTAGCTAATTTAAAATGCATTGAGTTAAAAAATCCTCTCCTGGCTGAAAATGGGCTTGGATGTGATGTAACTAGAACCAGATGATTTGGATTGTCCAAAAATTCTTTTTTCTTTTCAGCTTGTTTTCCCCATAATAAAAAAACAATGGGTTGGTCCTGCTGATTTAATATTTTGATTACATTGTCTGTAAATATTTGCCAGCCGCAGTCACTATGTGAATTGGCTTCACCTTCACGCACAGTTAAAACAGTATTCAGTAAAAATACGCCTTGTTGCGCCCAGGATTCAAGGCAACCTGACTCTGGGATTGGGTATGAATATTCATTTTCGATTTCTTTGAATATGTTTTTAAGTGATCTTGGAATTGGTCTGCCTTCTGGAGTTGAAAATGCAAGACCATGGGCTTGTCCGGCTTCGTGATAAGGGTCTTGGCCTAAAATTACAACTTTAACATTACTGAGAGGTGTAAATTTAAATGCATTAAAAACATCTTCTTTTGGCGGGTAAATAGTTTTTGTTGCATATTCATCATTTGTAAACTCTTCTATTCTTTTAAAATAATCACTTTCAAATTCTTTATTTAAAACTAAATCCCAATCATTTCCAATCATATAATTTTGTTTGTTTTATCTTAATTTAATATTTTTCTTTTTAAGAATATATATTAAAATTATAAAAAAAATCGATATATTTATATATTAGTGAATATATATCATTAAGTTCTGTACTAAAAATAATCACACCATTTGAAAACTGACTATATACGAATTTATCATAACTTTTAAAGGGAGTTGATAAATATGATAGCATTTGTAAAAGTCACTGGGTATACAGTGTTCTAATCCAATTATTTTTCCTTAATTGTAAACCGCTTTTGAATTTATTTTTAAAGGAGGTTATAACCATTTATATTTGACAATTTCTTTAATTAAAGAAATATGCTGTTGAATTGAAAAACCATTACCAAAAAAAGAGGAGAAATATGAAGATTAATGTGAGAAAAACTATTGAAAATACTGTAATTGTGCCTGATGAATTCCCATTCTATGTTGAAGAGCTCACTGCAAGTGATGAAATGCCAACCCTCCTTGGGCTTGCAGATGAAAAATATACCTTCAATGAAATGAACGACGAATTTTTTGATTTTGTATCAAGAAAAATCAATGAAAATGGAATCTACGTTAGATTAATCCATCTCATTGAAAAGAGCAGTGAAGAGAATATTATAACCTTTGAAATAGAAAGTGGATTAACTAAAACCACCATCAAAATTCCTGAAAGTAGCTTGGATGAAGTTACAGATATAGGAATTAAGATTCATGGTGCCGACATCACCATAGGAAAAACCAGCTATTCCAAAAAACCACATTTCGAACAATTAAATAAAAACGACATTTTAGCTCAAATAGCTAATGAAATGATCGATGATTTAATCTTTTATGATTAAATCTTTTTTAGAGGAGTGATTCAATATTAAGAGTATTTTATCTATGTTTTGTTGTTTGTCAAGTAGTGTTTTATCACTAAACTATATTTTATTATAACCAGGGAGGGATGTTTTAATGGAAAATTGTCCGAATTGTAATAACCGCGTGTGTGTAAATCCGTCAATTACACAAACTTTGAACTTTTTAGAGTTAATAACAGAATCTAACTTATTTGAATTGGAAACGAATGAAGAATTCATGTTAATGGAGTTCATTTTAAGTGAAGACTTCATCAATAGGCACAAAAAACCGAGAAGAATTCCATCAAAAATTCCTCGAAAACTTCCAAGATCAATTTCCAATAATCTCTTTGAAAAACTCACTGAAGATAACTTCCAGGAATACTGTGGAGTAATCTCAGTTACCTGCAAAAATACTCCATTAGTATTCGAATATGCTGAAGCAGGAGTTGATTTAGAATATCTGGATAATTAATCCGGTGTTGTATCAGGACCGGGATTTTTCACTAAGAAAAATGTGAATCTGAGGGTTATATGAAAATATAATCCCACAACATTTTTATTTAAATCTTTTTTTTTGATTGGATTGGATTTTTAATGTTACAACCGACATTGCTGGATTAATTCAATTTAAGCTACTTTTGATTATGTTGTTTCAATCTGTTTTTCAGAAAAATTATATTTAATGATTTTTTTAAGGATTTTTGAAGTGCGGCTTGTCTCTTGTGTGATTTTTTACAACTTTCAAATAATAGTTTCATAATCAACTGTTTCAAAAGAAACATTTATATTATATAAATGCCAGATAATTAACCGGTGAAGATTATGGGCGATGAAATTTTTCAGGCAATAAATGATAATTCTCCGATAATTGCTTGGATACATAATATTTCTCTAAATCAACAAAAATATTTAAAATCTAAAATCAAAGACTATGATTTTGGACATAATGTACGTTATCTGATGTTTATTTATGACAATCCCAACTGTTCTCAGGAGGATCTGGTCAATATGTTCTGCCAGAGCAAGGGAAATATTGCCAAAATCCTGAAAAAGTTTGAGGATGAAGGATATATTGAGAGAAAAATCAATCCTCAAAACCGACGCAAATACATGCTTAACACTACAGATAAGGCAAATGAACTGATTCCGGAATTCAGACAGATTTCTAAAGACTGGGACAGTGCAGTAGGCTTGACTGATGAGGATGAAGAGTTTAAAAATAAACTAAAGGAAATTGCCATAAACGGCATGAAACTGCTTGAGGAGGAATAAATTCTCCCATCATAATTATTATTTCATATGAAAATATATTTTAAAGACATAATTAAAGAGGGTGTAAAAATTGAAAATTGAATATGAAACTTATGTAGTATTGATATCATTTCTCACTTCATTTTTTGGAGTGTTTTTGTCAAACGGTATCATAATTGGGGTTCCGGCAATAGCTAATGACTTTGCCATGAACAATGTCATTCAGAACTGGATTCCAACAATATTTTTCCTGGTAATGGCCGTATTTACAGTTCCTGCAGGCCAGATTTCAGGAAAGTTCGGTGTCAAGAAATCATTGCTTATTGGAGTTAGTGTATTTTTATTAGGTTCTATCGGTGCAGCACTGTCCTTTTCAACAGAATCATTTATGCTGTTTCGTATAGTTCAGGGTGCCAGCGTAGCTTTTGTTAATGTGGCTGCAATGGCTATGGTAGTATCTGCTGTTAAACCTCAAAACAGGGGAAAGGCTTTAGGTTTTACTGTAACCGGTGTTTATCTTGCAACTTCCCTTTCTCCGGTTATCTGCGGATTTCTGGTTTATAATTTCGGATGGAGATCAATATTTTATGTAGTTATTCCATTCCTTGTACTTTGTATTCTTGTAATGATAGTAAAAATACCTCAGGAATGGAAGACCTATGAACATGATGCCATTGACAAGTTCGGATCTGTTTTGTATGCGATAGGAATTCTTCTTTTCATTTACGGATTCACTAACCTTATTCATCAAACGGGAATATTATTGACCGTTGCGGGCATTATTCTGCTTGTGGTATTTGCAGTGTGGGAGTTAAGACAGACTTCACCTGTATTCAACATGAAGCTGTTTAAAAACACCAAGTTCACTTCATCAAATATTGCCGCGCTATGCAGTTATCTGGCTATTATGGTTGTCACTACAATTCTGAATTATCATTTCCAGTATGTCAGGGGATGGAATGCACAGATGGCAGGTCTTATACTGATTGTTACTCCAATCATCATGGCGATTCTTGCGCCGAATACAGGAAAGCTTTCAGATAGAATTCATCCGCAGAAACTGGCTGCTGTCGGTATGGCCATAGCCAGTGTTGCAATGTTTATACTGGTATTTCTGAATAATGACATGCCTGTATATATGGTCGTTATTGTGATGATTCTTCAGGGTGTAGGTATGGGACTTTTCTCAAGCCCGAACATGAACGCAATCATGAGTTCAGTTCCTCCAAAGGACGCTCCTACCGCTTCAGCTTCACAGGCGACCATGCGGACTATCGGTCAGACAATGAGTTTGGGTCTTTTGACTTTGGTATTTGCTTTGGTAATGGGCAATTTGCCTTTATCATCCCAGTATGCTGATTTGATTGTCCAGTCTTCTCAGATGATTTGTACCATATCATTGTGTGCATGCATATTGTCAATCTTTGCTTCACTGATTGGAATCAAATCCAAGGACGAGTTCAACACAGGCAGGCCAAACTGAAGAGTTTCTTTAAGAAACTCTTGTTTTTTTCTTTTTTTTAATGATTTCATAGATTTAATGATGAATTCATAATATATAGTATTTGATTTAAATTATTCGGGTGTGTTTTGAAACCCGATAATGCAGATAATAATTGTTATTGTGAAGAATTTGAAAATGATAAAACTTTCTGGAATGATTATCTTTCATGATTTCAATTTGGATATAATTGATTATAATATAAAAACAGACCGGCCACATTTAATAAGAAATATTGGTGAAAATATCTTAAATGATGTGACACTATTTGAAACATCCCAATCATATGTTGTATACATGATTTATCTTAATAAATTTTATAATGAAGGGACCATAATGAAATTTTTAGACTGTTGGAATGGCATTATTAAGCATATCACATCAAAAAATGATTTGAATATGAGCTTAGATTTCATAATATAGAAAAAAGTCTTAACAAAATGACAGTCCCATTTCATTTTTTAGTAAAATTTTATATTTAATTAATTCCAAACCTATTAATATATTGGAGGAATTTTTCATGAGAAATATAGTTGTGGTTGACTGTCAATCAACGGGTATTAACTTCATTGATGACATTTACAATAGACGTTATAATCCTGTTGTATTGGAGCTGATACCTGATATTCATGATGATATTGATGGATACAGGCAAAAGATGGATTTGGAATATGAAAGGTCAGATTATGAATTTGACATAATACAGGAAAAGGAGTCCTATGAAGAGACTCTTGAAATGATTCGTGAACTTGACCCTTTGCTTGTTCTTGCAGGCAGTAATGATGGGATGTTTTTAGCCACCAAATTATCATATGATTTGGATCTTTTGGGAAATCCAATAGAAAGCATTGATGCAATCACTGTTTGGGAAGAAACCCAGAAAAGGCTTGGCGAAAATAATCTCAGGTATATCAAATCAAAGGTCATTTTTTCACTTGGGGAAGCTATTGATTTTTATGACTGTGAAGATTTGGAAGAGGTTGTCATAAAGCAGTTAAACAATGAGGATGAAATAATATGTTTTAACAAACATGAAATGATTGACTGCATTGAAATGTTTTTTGCCGAATCCGACAGTGCTCTTTTGCTTCGTGAGCACATTGACGGTGAGGAATATATTGTCAATACTGTTTCCTGTGACGGAGTCCATCGAATAACCACCATCTGGAAATATGATAAGATAAGGACTCATGATGGAAATTACATTTATGATGCCGCCGAATCTGTAAATGATTTATATATCGGAGAGGCGGAAATGATTGACTATGCATATGATGTTGCAGATGCACTTAGAATCCAGTATGGTCCTGTCAGCGGTGAATACATGATTGACGATAAGGGACCTGTTCTTACAAATCTTAACTGCTGTCCTATGTCAGGCCATTTGCCTAGAGAATTTTTGGATGAGGTTTCCGGTCAGCATGAAACCAATTCTATTCTGGATTCCTATTTAAAGCCTGAATACTTTTTGCAAAGAAGAGTCCAGAAATACCGCCTCAAATCATATGGTGCATTCAAAAGAATTATCGCTCCAACGAATATCATTGCAAAGTCAGCTCCTATGAATAATCTCGGACCTAGATTAAGAAGTTTCCATGAAAGCGTCATTGATGATTTGCTGGCAGGTGAAAAATTCTATCCAAAAACTCAGGATTCCGATACCAGCTGCGGGCTGATTTTTTTAGTTCATGAAGATTTTCATGTATTGCAGGAGGACATCAGGTTTTTAAGAAGTGTTGAGAAAAACGCTTTTGATTTGGTACTGAGTCCTGAAGCTGATGTAAATTATCATTTCAATGTAGATATTGCAGTCAAAAAGCTTCAAATACTTATTCAGATGAGTGAAAAATATGGCGACGGACTTTTAATAACTGACCAGATATTATATGATGTCAACATTACTCAGGTTGGCCTGAATGGCGTTAAGGATATTGATGAGCAGTTTGATTTTGTCATTGTTAATTTGAATAGGAGTTTTCTTGAAAAAAGCGATTATCTTACAATTGATATTATTTTTGATATATTTTCATTCATTAAAGTTAATGGATTTATATTTATTCCTGAAACTACCTACAGGTATATTCCAGGTGGAAGAAAAGGTATCGAAGCATTGTTAAAAGCTATGCAGCTAAAAATTGAAGTGCCTCCTTATGGTGTAAAGCAGGGAGTCATTGCATCTAAAGAGGAATAATTGGTGTTAATATGAAAAGCATTATAATCGTAGACTGTATTTCGACAGGAATTAATTATATTGGTGACATCATTAACAGAGGTTTCAAACCTGTCGTACTGGAATTGATTCCTGCAGGCGAAGATGTTGAAGCATACAGGGCAATGTTAAACAAACATTATGATGAAATTGATGAAGAATTTGACATTCTCTATGAAAAGGATACTTATGAAGAAACTCTTGAGGCTGTCAAAAAATTAAATCCCGAACTGGTTCTTCCGGGAAATGAACATGGAGTAATTCTTGCTACAAAACTTGCAAATGATTTGGGTTTGCTGTGCAATCCTATAGAAAATCTTGATGCCATGACCCTAAAGGATAAGATGCAGGAAAGACTTAAGGAAAATGGAATCAGATACATCAGTGGGAAGCTCATAAGCTCCGTTGATGAAGCCGTTGAATTTTATGATGCTGAAGATTTAAGTCAGGTTGTCCTCAAGCCGATTTACAGTGCAGGATCTGCCGGTGTGAAACTGTGTTCAAATAAGGAAGAAATGATTAACTCAATTGAGGAAATCTTTCATAATAAACAAAACTATTACGGTGAAAGCATTTCTGAACTCCTGCTTCAGGAACGTATTATGGGTGAGGAGTATATTGTCAATACAGTTTCCAATAACGGAATTCATCGTGTTACACTCATTTGGAAATATCATAAGGTAAGAACTCATGACGGATCTATTTTATATGATACTGCCGAAACAGTTAATAATCTTAATCTCGGTGAGGCTAAAATGGTTGAATATGCATATCAGGTAGCTGATGCCATTGGAATTAAATACGGTCCTGTTCATGGTGAGTATATGATTGATGATAAGGGACCTGTCCTGATTGAAGTCAACTGCAGACCATGCGGAGGAAATATGTCAGCAAAATTCCTTGATAAGATTGCAGGACACCATGAGACTGACGCTATTTTGGATTCATATTTAAAACCTGTCCGCTTCAGTGAAAAGAGAAAGGATAAATATCGTTTATATGGCCATGGTGCTTTAAAATTCTTCAGTGTCCCTCATGATATTGTGGCAAAATCAGCACCTATGAGCAATATCAGCCCTAAGCTTAAAAGTTATTTCAAATCCAGCATAGATAAAAATTTTGACAATGCAGTATTTTATAGAAAAACTGAAGATTTGGCTACTGCTGGAGGAATAATTTATATGGTCCATGAAAATCCGGAAATACTGCATCAGGATATTGATTTCTTAAGAAATGTTGAGAAAAAAGCGTTTGAACTGGTTTTAAGTGATGAAGTTTATGATGATAAGCCTATTGATGAGGATGCTCTTTTTAAAGAACTTGAAAGTATAGTCAGTTATGCTCACGATTATGGAACTTCACTTCTTATAACTGACCAGTTTCTGGATAATGCACATATGATGCAGATAAGTAAAGATGAGATATATGATATAAACGGTGAATTCGACTATGTAATTGTTAATTTAAATAAAAGCTTAGTTGATATGCATGAATTTAAAGTTATTGAATTGCTTTTCAATATATTTTTAAATATTAAAGTTGGCGGAATAGTATTCATACCTGAAAGCACATGTGATTATATTCCCGGCAAAAGAAAAGGTATTGAAGCCATTCTAAAAACTTTGGATTTAATAATTGAAGTGCCGCCCTACGGAGTTAATACGGGGGTTATCGCTACAAAAAATAGTTAGGGGGTTTTAAAAATGAGAAACATTGTTTTGGTGGATGTAAGGTCAACTGGAATTAATTATATTGGAGATGTTGTTAATAGGGGTTATAATCCTGTTGTATTGGAATTGAAGTTTCCTGAGGGGAAAGAAGAACAACTTAAAAAAATGTATCGGGCAGGTTATGATTCTGTTGACGAAAAGTTTGACATGATTTTTGAAAGGGATACTTACGAAGAAACACTTGAGGCCGTAAGAAAACTTGACCCTAAACTGGTTATACCTGCCAATGAGTCTGGTGTTATTCTGGCTACCCGTCTGGCCAATGATTTGAATTTGTTATGCAATCCTGTTGAAAATATGGATTATTTCACTTTGAAGGATATGATGCAGGAAAAAATTGCACAAGCCGGTCTAAGAAGCATTAAGGGTAAGGCCGTAAGTACTTTAAATGAAGCTATTGAGTTTTATGACAGTGAAGGCCTAAGTGAAGTTGTCGTAAAGCCGGTTTACAGTGCAGGTTCTGTAGGTGTCCATTTATGTTCAAACAGGCAGGAGATGATTGATTCTGTAATTCATACCTTAAATGGATTGAATATATATGGCGAAGAAATCGAAGAGGTTGTAATTCAGGAGCGTATTAGCGGAGATGAATATTATGTCAATACAACTTCCTGTGACGGCGTACATCAGGTGGTCAGTATCTGGAGATACAGTAAAGTACAGACCTCCGACGGTGCTATAATCTATGATACCATTGAAACAGTAAATGAGATAAGCATCGGTGAGTCTGAAATGATTGATTATGCATATAAGGTTGTTGATGCACTTGGAATCAGGTATGGTCCTGTTCATGGTGAGTATATGATTGATGATAATGGTCCTGTTCTGATTGAAGTGAATTGCCGTCCTGCAGGTGCATCAATGCCTGCAGAGTTTTTAGACAGGATTGAAGGCCATCATGAAACGGATTTGTTTTTGGATTCCTATTTGAAGCCTAAACGTTTCCATGAAAAACGAAAGGAAAGATATAGATTAAATGCATACGGTGCCTTAAAAGTATTTATAGTTCCTGAAGACATTATGGCTCGCTCAGCACCTGTAAATGAAATCTCCCCTAGACTTAAAAGCTTTTTCAAGACAAATGTTGCCAATATAGAGGATACAGAATTGTTTTTTGTAAAGACTGTCGACTTTGCAACCAGCTGCGGATATGTTTATTTGGTTCATGAAGACAAGGGTGCCATACAGGATGACATTGAATTTTTAAGGCGTGTTGAAAAGAGTGCCTTTTCTCTTGTTTTAAGCAAACCTGATGATTTGCCTCCGATTGATGATGAAGAAATTAAAAGAAACATTAATGAAATAGTTGATGCAACCCAGGATTACGGGGCAGGTCTTTTGATAACAGACCAGTTCATTGAAGATGCGGAAATTATACAGGTAGGTCTGGATGATGTGGATACGGTCAACGGCGAATTTGACTATGTAATTATCAATCTCAACAGGAGCCTGATTAACAAAAGGGAGCATATTACTGTAAGTCTTATTTTAAAAATCCTTTCTGACATTCGTGTTGGAGGTGTTGTCTGTGTTCCTGAAAGTACATATAATTATATTCCAAGTAAAAGGAAAGGTATAGAAGCCTTAATGAAAACCCTAGACTTAAGAATAGAAGTGCCTCCATATGGACTTAACACCGGAGTGATCGCTTCAAGAAACAGTTTTTAATGGTGAATAAACTGGGTGAAAATACATGAAAAGCATAATTATCGTAGACTGTAAGTCTACAGGACTTAACTTTATTGAAGATATTATAAACAGAGGTTACAATCCAGTTGTATTGGAAATGAAAGCACCTGTGGGAAATCCTGAAGAATATAAGGAAGCTATGGAAAATGGCTATGCCCGTGTTAATGCAGAATTTGACATGATTTATGAGAAGGACAGCTACGAGGAAACTCTTGAAGCTGTAAGAAAATTCAATCCTCTTCTGGTTTTACCTGGAAACGAGCATGGTGTTATATTGGCTACAAAGCTTGCAAATGATTTGGATTTGTTGTGTAATCCTATAGAAAATATGGATTATTTTACCTTTAAGGACAAAATGCAGGAAAGGCTTGCTGAGAAGGGACTCAGACACATTAAAGGAAAGCCGGTTAAAAGCCTTGAGGAAGCGCTTGAGTTTTATGACAGTGAAGGTCTTGAAGAAGTTGTAGTAAAGCCGGTATATGGTGCATTTTCAGTTGGTGTTCATCTGTGTATCAACAGGGATGAACTGATTGATGCCATAAATGATGTATTCGATGAAGACAACTGCTATGGCCAAAAGATTGATGAGGTTGTAGTTCAGGAACGTATCAAAGGGGAAGAATATATTGTAAATACCGTATCATGTGAAGGAAATCACCGCCTGACACTTGTGTGGAAATATAACAAAATCAGCACTTCTGACGGAGCTATTATCTATGATACAGTCCTATCAATCGATGAGTTTGGAATAGGTGAGGTAGAACTGATTGAATATGCATTTGATGTAGCCGATGCCCTTGGAATCAAGTACGGTCCTGTTCATGGTGAGTATATGGTTGACGATAAGGGACCAGTTCTTATAGAGGTTAACTGTCGTCCGTGCGGAGCATCAATGCCTGCACCGTTTTTGGACAGGATTTCAGGCCAGCACGAAACAGATTCCATTTTGGATTCCTATCTTAAACCTAAACGTTTCTATGAGAAAAGTAAAAAGCAGTACAGGCTGCTTTCAAATGGTGCCCTAAAGCTTTTCATTGTCCCATATGACATCATAGCCACATCAGCTCCGATGAACAATATTTCCCCTAAATTAAAGAGCTATTACGCCACCAACCTTGAAAATATTGATGAGATAGAAATGTTTTTCTCCAAAACTCTTGATCTTGAGACCAGCTGCGGCTTTGTTTACATGGTTCATGATGATGCTGCAGTATTGCACTCAGAAATTGAGTTTTTGAGAAATGTTGAAAGACGTATTTTTTCTCTGGTTTTAAGTGACAATACAGATAAGGACTCAGAAATTGATGAAGATGTGATAACTTCAAGAATCAGGAAAATAGTTAATATCTCCCAGGATTATGGAACAGGACTTTTAATTTCAGATCAGTTCATTGAAGATGCAGATATGATTCAGTTAGGCCTTGAGGATTCTTATGATATCAATGGTGAATTTGACTTTGTCATCGTTAATCTGAATAAAAGTCTTTTGGATAAAAGGGATGATGTCATTGTAGATATTATTTTAAATATTCTATCTAAAGTAAGAATTGGAGGATTCGTATGTGTTCCGGAAACTACCTACAATTATATTCCTGGAAAAAGAAGAGGTATAGAAGCACTTATGAAGTCCATCAAACTTAGAATCGAAGCGCCTCCATATGGAATCCGTGCAGGGGTTATAGCATCAAGACCACACTTATAGGCTGGAATCCGTATTTTTGTCCAGTCTTATTCCTATAACTGATGTAATCACTGCAATTACACATGCAACGGCACATATTAGACAGATAATCTGTGAAGATTCAACGATCATGTCTGAATATTGACTGGACAGTACCAGAGTTCCCATTACCCATCCGAATACAAGGGTTACTATTGTCAGACTCAGGGTCTGGCCTATTCCTCTTACTGTTATCTGGGAAGCTGATGCATGTGCAGCATATTTTTCGTCAACTGAACTCATTACTGCGTTCATGTTAGGGCTTGAAAAGAGTCCCATACCTACAGCCTGCAGTACCATCGCCAGAATGATAAGCGGAAGCGGAGTATTCGCATCCATCACTATCAGTATTAGAAATGCAAATATTGTAATAAACATTCCGATTGCAGCGATTTTTTGGGGATGAATTTTGTCTGAAAGTTTTCCTGCATTAGGTGCAACTATTGACATTACAACAGGGCTTACAAGAAGTATTATGCCGGTCATTTCAGGATTCCATCCTTTTACATACTGGAAATGGTAGTTGAATATGGTTGTAATCATCATGACGGCCATATATCCGAACATTCCTGCAATGTTGTAAAGGGTGAATGAATGTTTTTTCAGCAATTTCACATAAAATACGGGGCTTTTCTGATGAAGTTCATAGTATCCGAATGCTATGATAATAAGTATTCCTGCAACAGCCATTGCCTGGCCTTCCAGTGTCATAAATATGGAAATTCCATAAATCAGGAAAAATATTCCCAATGCATACATTATCATTCCTTTGTAATCGAGGCTGTCATTTTCATTGGTTTTCCATTCTCCGTGTGTTTTTAAAAGAAGAATTGCTGTAGCTATTGAATTGAATATTATTGTCATATAAAACATTGATCTCCATCCGAAATCCTGAACCAGAAATCCGCAGGCAACGGGGGAAAGTGATGTTCCAAGATAGACTCCGGTTACGATGATTCCAAGTGCCCTTCCCCTTTTTTCATTGTCGATTGCAAGAACGACTATAGCCATTTCACAGACATTTCCCATAGCTATTCCAATTCCCTGAAGCACTCTTGATGTAAAAAACATTTCCGTTGAAATTGAAAGGCAGCAGATAACTAGACCTATTATCTTTATGATTTGCGCAATCACCCATGCCTTTTTAAAACCGTACTTTCCGCATATCTGTCCGAATGGTACGGTAAACATTGTTACAACAAGAACAAGTATTGTGGGTATCCAGTTCTGCAGCACATTGTTCATTCCAAAGTCGGCTGCAATCTCGGGAGTTCCTATAATAACTCCGTTTGTAATGAATACGCCGAAAAATGATGTTATAAAAGCACTTAAAATAAAATATTTCTCAAAATTTTCACTCATAATGTTTTTATATATGTATTTTTATCTTTAAAAGATTATTTGTAAAAAAACATTATCAAAAAAAGTTAGAATAATAAGATTCTAACATTTTTGATACAAAGTTGAGAGGAATCAACTTTACAATTATTAATCTATTTTTTTTATATTTATAAATTGTCTTTAAGTAAAAATGATTTTTAATAAAATAAGTTAGAATCAAAGGATTCTAACTTAATTATATATTTTCTTTGACAGGGAGTGAAAATACAGTGTTCTTCCTGGGGTGGGACATCAAACATCTTTTAGTATTAACTATTCTCTTAACATAACATGCATACCAGGAAGAACTAATTATTATTTTGTAATATGAAGTATTTAAATCTTTTTAATTCTAATATAAAGATAATATTGCTTTTAGTTTGTAATTTTACTCACTTTAAGCAATATTTTAATTGCTTTGTAATTTTTGTAGTCTGATTAATTAAAATGTTGTCCCGACATGTAGATGCCGGCTTTGAAATTAATTGCTGTGTGACATATCTTTCATTTAAATTACTTTGTGATTAAAAATCTTACATGTTCGGACATCATATTGGCGAATAATGAGTGCAATCTTTTAATATATTGGCTGAAAATCGATTCGATTATTTTATTATGTATTGTCAATAAAATATCAAACAGGTGAGTTTATGGATCAGGAAAAAATTATTATAATTTTGCTTGGTGTAATTGTCATTCTGCTTGTGGTGGCATTTGTTCTTTTCGGACCTTTTGCCGGCAAGGATGTGAATCTGGCAATGACAACAGCAGATACTTTGTATGATGGGGATTACTACGGCATATCCCTTAAAGGTTCTGAAGGTAGCCCGATAGCAAATGCAACAGTCAATGTAACAATCATTGATTCCAACGGAGGCAGAAATCCTCAGCTTATAGTGACTGATGAGAAAGGTGAAGGGCAGATGCAGATGAACGGATTGACTCCCGCCAAATATACGGTTGAACTTTCTTACGGCGGAGGCAATGGGTATAAGGCAAATAAGACCAATACTACAATAGAAATGAAAGCCGCTACAACATCCAGCAATTCAGGTGCTTCTTCAGGCGGAAAAACAGTAACATTGGAACTGCCTGCATTTGATAACAAATATTCAACTACGGTTGGTGAATATAGAATCGAGGCAATGAAATGGACCGGAACTGGTGTCGGCGGATTAGGAGTATGGGTTTACAAAAACGGTAAGATGTTGGATAAAAATTCCTATCTGTCAAGAGGATATATCCGCATGAATGGAAACTGGAAGTGGACTGAATGGGCTCACGGTGAAGACGGTGCTACATACCATAAATATCCGGTAAGTAATGACGTACAAATTCAAAAAGTTGAAGTAAGTTTTTAAATAGTTAAACCATCACCATAAAACTTGCTAAATTAAAAATAAGGAAATTCAAAAAAAGTAACTGATTATAAAAGGGCATTCTTCCAATTTCTTAAAAAAAGTATTTTTTTTTAATGCTGTGATAAAATAATTTTCAAAGATTAATTGGAAGAACAATTAATATATCGTTTTTTCTACTATATAACTCTTTTTCATTTTTGATGTTTAGAGGTAGTCAGAGTCTATGTCAAGACCCCGGTTGAGACGGATGATGTTGTCAGCATAGACTTCATTTTCTGGGTCATAGACCAGTGCCTCATCATAGCATTTTCTTGCCTTTTTTGGATTGTTGGTCTTGTGATAGATTATACCCATCACATCCAAAGCGTATGCATAGTCTAAATCTTTTTTTCTAAATAACGGCATCGCTTCATCTAATTTTTCCAGAGCCAAATCGTATTGTCTTTGTGACTGAAGATACCATGCCCAGTCCGAAAGGCATATTGCCTTGTTGTTTTTAATTGTTTTGTGGCCTGGACTCTGTGATAGGGCTCTGTCGTAGCAGCATACTGATTGGCTGAATTTCTCTGGCTCGTCAATGGCAATATTGACCAGAATCAGTCCTTTGATATTCCAGTTGTAGCTGCTTTTTTTGATTGCAAGGGCTTTGTCTATTTCCTCAAGAGCCTCCAGGTATCTGCCTTGTCTGTTCAGCTGCCATGCATTTTCACTATATAATTTATTTTTATTTACCGGGATTTCCTCCTCTTCTTCTTCATCTCTTCTTCCATAGTTTTCAGCCATTGTATCGCCGTTTGCCCACCATACGGGATCTCCTATTTTCCATTCATCCATAATTCTCACCAGTTCATAATTTTTCTATAATGCATGGAGTTTCTTGAAATTCATTTTTTCATTGATATTATATTTCTTTTCAATTATATATAAAGGTTGTGTATAAATTATTAATAAAAAGTGTTAATTTGCTGGTGCAGTTCATTAACAAAAGATTAATATTATGATGAAGTAACTATTAAATATGAAATTAAAAAACATATTGCTGGTTGTGGCAATAATTGCGGTTGTCATATTTGCCTTTACATTCCTGATGAACCATCAGGCACAACCAAAAACGGATACCAAGGTTGTCATAACAAACGGCACCAACCTGACTGAAGGCCAGAACGTGACAGTCAAGCTGATGGATTCAAATGGAAAGCCGATTTCAGGCCAGAGCATATCAGTTGTTGTCTTGGCAAGCAAAGGCAATGCCAACCAGAAGAATCTCACTACGGACAAATTTGGTGAAGCCAACATTACAGTTGACAACAGAACCATTGGAAGCTGTGCAGTCAAGGTGCAATATTCTGGAAACGACCAGTACAACGGATGCAACTTCACAGATAATATTGTAGTCAATCAGAAGCCGGTTTTAAAAGTCACAACAAATTCAACCAATATTTTGGGAAATAACACTACTTCAAAATCTTCATCAAGATCTTCCGGCAATGCAAACAGTAGTGTCATCATTACGACTGTAGACCCATGATGGGAATTTGAAGCTTAACCATTCAAATTCTTATTTTTTATTTTTTTACAATCTTCTTTTTAATTTTTACATAGGCATCGCTTAATAATATTGAAGCGATAATGATTAAAATCAAAACACTAATAGCTATTGCAAGATTTGTTTCTACCTGTAAAAATTGGTTAATATATGTTAAAAAAAGAATTAATGCCCACTGGACAATATAAATGACAGTAATGTTGTTGCTGGTTTTTGTAGCAAAATTAATAGCTGAAGGGGATAATCTTTTAGCCACAAAATAGAATAGTGAACCAATGAAAAGTGTCGCTATGATTAATATTATAATATCCGGAAGGGATGCGTGCAGATACTCCATTTTTTCAGGTACGGTTCCTCCGGTGACTGAAAACATGCCCTCCAATGTAATAAAACCTACAATAAGCATGATTAAAGTTAAAATGTAGGTAGGCCTTAATATTTTTGAGTACAGTTCATCCTTGTCATTGCATCTTGTTAAGTTTTCTCCGAAAAGCATTCCGCAGACGGGTATGATAAACCAGTTTAAAATAGGAAAACAGCTGACAATATTCTGGCCATGGGTTTCAATTAAGTTGCCAAACAGCTGGTTTAAGTACATATTGCTGAAAGTGAAATCTGAAAAATATGTTGCAACAAGGGAAAATCCGATACTTATTACAAATATTTTAATTGTTCTGAAATTAAACTTTTTAAAGATTCCTATGAGTATAAAACTTAATCCGGCAAACTGAAGAATGTCATTGGCTAATAATGATAATAAAGAATACTCCAGTGGTACGCCGGCAGCATAATTTGAAAGAAAATACATTGTATTTATAATAATACCTAATAAAAGCAGCTTGATTCCACGGATAATAAATTCTTTTGGAGTATTGTGGCGGGTATATTCCATTCCAATACCCATTGCAAACATGAATATGGGTGCTGAACACTGAGTCAGTATGAAGAGTGCATCTGTTGTTTTTCCATAATCAACATTACCGAAACTGCAGAAAGCAAAATAATGAGTAACTATCATGAGAATAATTGCAAAAACTTTGGCAAAATCCCATTCAACCTGTCTTCCTGTGTTTACTTTTTGAGTACTGAAAAGTTTAACCATAAACATTCTTTGTTATTAAACATTATATAATTTTTTGCAAAAAATCTGTTAATTTATGGATTATTGATGCAACTTTACAATGAATGTGATAAATCTAAAAGCAATGATTAGAATTCGGTTTAAAAAAAGAAAAGGTGGGAAAATTTAATTTCCCGTTTATTTAATGTTTTTTTCTTATAGATACAACAGCCAAAGAGAACAATGCTAGGATAATCATTAAAATTGGATTACCTGTAGCAGGCAATGTATTGACTGGCGGTTTTACATCACTGTTATTGCCGCCACTAGGCAAGTCTTTAACAACTACGCTTGCAGAGCCATTGTTGTTGGACAAGTTCGGATCATAAGTATCACTTGAAACAGTTGCTTCATTGGTGTATGTTCCTTCTTTTAAAGCTTTAGTGACAACAGTAAGTGTTACCTTTTCACCTGGAGCTAAATCTCCAATAGTCCAAATGCCAGTATTTTTATCGTAACTACCTTTTGATACAACAACATCAATAACTTCTAAATCAGAAGGTAAATTATCGATTACTTTTACATTGACTGCAGCATCCGGACCATGGTTTATTACTTCAGTGTTGAATATGATTTGATCTCCAACATATGCGTAATCAACATTAACAGTTTTGATAAGCTCTAAATCAGCCATAGGAACTCTGGTTGAATTGATAGCATAGTTGTTACTCATATCCGGATCAAATGTGTCTGAAGAAACATTTGCATTGGAAATTATCTCAACGCCAGGAGCGACTACAATGGTACTAACATTCAAGATGACTGTTTGACCAGGTTCGAGATTGCCTATATTCCAAATACCAGTATTGACGTCATAAGCTCCAGCTGAACTGTCTCCATTATAAACTAATCCTTCAGGTAGCTTATAGGATACCTGTGTATTGACTGCAGTGTCAGGACCATTGTTGGTAACAATAACAGTCCAGGTAATTTTGTCGTTTAAATTAGGTGTTGAATTGGAAACTGATAATTCAACTTCCAAGTCAGCCTCAGGAGGAACAGTAATGGAACTGCTGTCATTATTATTGTTCATGTCAGGGTCGTAGGTATCGGATGATACGTTAACGTCACTTGTTATTGTTGTGTTGGATGCGTTAACAACTGTTGTAATTGTTAATGTAACTGTTTCTCCTACTGGTAAGTCTCCTATTGTCCATTTACCGGTTTCGCTGTCGTATGCACCTTGTGAATCATCTGAGACGTATATTAATCCTTCAGGTAATATGTCGTCTAGGATTGTGTTTATTGCGTCGTCAGGTCCGTTGTTGGTTACGTTGATTGTCCAGACTACGGTATCGCCGATGTGGGTGGTAACGTTTTCATGGTCGTTTGTTATTGTGACTTCGAGGTCGGGTTCTGGTGGGATGACAACTGAGCTGTTTGCTTTGTTGTTTTCCATGTTAGGGTCGTAGGTATCGGATGATACATTGACATCACTTGTTATTGTTGTGTTGGATGCGTTAACAACTGTAGTGATTGTTATTGTAACTGTTTCTCCTACTGGTAAGTCTCCTATAGTCCATTTGCCGGTTTCGCTGTCGTATGCACCTTGTGAATCATCTGAGACGTATATTAATCCTTCAGGTAATATGTCGTCTAGGATTG
>NZ_JAZRJY010000044.1:0-27238 GCF_045646045.1 Methanobrevibacter sp.
CCAGTTAATTTTCCATTTTTAAAAACAATATTATCTAAAGTTAATGCTGAATTAGCATTAAAAATACCGGATTTACCTAAAGCATCAATAGTATAACCATTACCATTAATAGTTAATACTTTATTAATAGTTATTCCATCAGTAGAAAATCCCTCATCATATATATAATTCTTTTCTAATGAAATTATTGAACCCTCACCGGCATCATTTATCATTTTTTGCAAATCACTAAAAGTACCATTATCAGCACTTCCTTGAATTTCTTCATCACTTAAATACACATTATGTTCACTTAAAGAATCACTCATTAAATATGAATCGTAACTATTTGCAATGTTTGTTTCATTATTTATTCCTTCTGCACTAACAGTCGAAATAGCAAATAAACAAACGATTATTATTATTAAAAACAAATATCCTTTCTTTAACATGAATCTCCTCCCAAAATTAATTTTTGATACGATATATATATTAATTGTTAAAAGTATTTAAATTAATTGTACTACAGGATTTTTCGACTCTTTTAATTTTAAAGATAAATATAACAAGATTTTGAAATTCAACAAAGTTTTTTATAGAGTCTAATAATTAGTATTTTGAAAGTTATTTAAAATATAAAAAACATATATTTTACTAATAAATCTTTTAAAATGATTACTATGGTAGAAATTTTTGATGAACTTGGTTATAAAAAACAAACATGTAAAACTTGCGGACAGGAGTTTTACTCTCAGGTAGATAGAGATACCTGTGGTGATGCTCCATGTGATGAGTATGAGTTTATTGCAAATCCTGCTACTGATAAACCCTACAATTTATATGAAATCCAAAAAGTTTTTAGAGAATTTTTAGAAAGTGAAGGACATACTCATGTCCCAAGATATCCTGTTCTTGCCAAAAGGTGGAGGGATGATGTATTCCTGGTTGGAGCATCCATATTTTGTTTCCAGCCTTGGATAACATCAGGACTTGTTAAACCTCCTGCCAATCCTATTGAAATGGCTCAACCTTCAATCAGACTCAACGATGTTGATAATGTTGGAAGAACAGGTAGACATATGACCTGCTTTACAATGGGGACACACACTGTAATTAACAAAGAAGATGATTTCATTTATTGGGAAGATGAAACCATCAGACTTTGTCATGAGTTCTTTGCACATATCGGAATTAATACTGAAGAGATTACTTTCATCAAATCCTGGTGGAGCGGTGGAGGTAATGAAGGGCCTTGTTATGAAGTCTGCTGCAGAGGTGTTGAACTTGCAACATTGGTATTTATCCAATATGAAACTTTAGAAGATGGATCCAAGAAAGAAATTCCGATTAAGGTTGTGGATACCGGTTACGGATTGGAACGTATCGCATGGATTTCACAGGGTACTCCAACAGCTTACGATGCATGTTTTGCACCAGTTGTCGACAAATTAAAAGAATTGACTGGTGTTGAAATTAATGAAGACATCCAGGGAAGAAATGCACAAATTGCAGGTATGATGGATATTGAAGATATTGGAGATTTAAAAGAACTCAGACAGCAAGTGGCTGATAGTTTAAATTTATCTTTAGAGGAATATTTAAAAGCAGCAGAACCTATGGAAGCAATTTATATTATTGCAGACCACACAAGATGTTTGGCCTTCATGCTGGCTGACGGTATCATTCCATCCAATGTTAAAGAGGGTTACTTGGCCAGACTGGTTTTAAGAAGAACCATAAGATTCATGAAAGAACTGAACATGAAAGAATCCTTATCTGATGTAATGGCAATACAACTAGATTTCCTGTCTAAATTTTATCCTGAAATCCGTGACTCTGAAGAACATATTATGAATATCATTACTTTGGAAGAGGAAAGATATGCTGCTACTGTTAAAAAAGGAAAAAGCATTGTTAGAAGATCAATTAAAAGACTTAAAAAAGAAGGCAAATCTGAAATGCCTCTTGACATGTTAATAGACTTGTATGACGCTCATGGAATTCCTCCGGAAACCGTAGTTGAAATGGCTGGAGATGACTTTACTGTTAATGTGCCGGACAACTTCTTCACACAGGTTGCAGGAGCCCATGAAAAAGATACTACAAACAAAAAAGATTCATTTAAAGTAGATTATCCTGAAACTGACTTATTGTTCTATAAAGATTTCTACCAACAAGAATTTGAAGCGGAAGTTTTAGGGTTAGTTGAAAAAGATGGAGACAAATGTTTGATCTTTGATAAAACTACATTTTATCCTGAAGGAGGAGGGCAACCTTCAGATATAGGTGAAGTTTTCATTGATGGAAAATCATTTAAAATACATTATGCTGAAAAAGTTGATAATGTGGTCTTGCATCATGTAGGTGGAGACATATCAAATGATGTAGTTGGCAAATCTGTAAAAGGTAAGATTGACTGGGATAGGAGAATTACTCTTGCACGCCACCATACAGGAACTCACCTGGTTATTGCAGCTGCAAGAAAAGTATTAGGTCAGCACATTTGGCAGGCAGGATCTCAAAATGCTCTTAACCGTGCACGTATTGACTTATCTCACTATAAGCGTATCACACAGGAAGAACTGAATGAAATTGAAAAATTAGCCAATGAATATGTTATGGAAAACATTGATTTGGACATCCAGTTCCACACAAGGGATGAAGCACAGGAATTGTACGGATTTGTGCTTTACCAGGGAGGTATTGTTCCGGGTAAAATGATTCGTGTCGTTAAGATTCCTGGAGTTGATGTTCAGGCCTGTGCAGGTACTCATGTATTGAGAACCGGTGTTGTTGGACCAATCAAAATCAATAAGACTGAAAGGGTTCAAGATGGTGTTGAAAGGATTGATTTCTCAGCAGGTTTGGCTGCAATTGATTCCATCCAGCATGATGATGCATTGCTGCGTGAAAGTTCAGCTATATTCAAAGTTGAAAACGAACAATTACCAAAAACCTGTGACAGATTCTTTTCTGAATGGAAAGCTCAGAAAAATGAAATTGATAAGTTAAAATCAGAAATTGCTTCACTTAAAATGAACTCTTTAGCTGATGATTATGATGAAATCAATGGCTTGAAAGTTGTCAATCAATTAATCGACGGTGATTTTAAAGAACTTCAAAAAATGGCAACGGACTTTACTGATAACGGTAAGGCAGATGTTGTGATATTGGGTAATAATGATGGTAAAATCGTCGGTGCAGCTTCACAAAATGCTATTGATAATGGAATTAAAATCAATGATGTTATCAAAACTGCAGCAGGAGTTTTAGGTGGTGGCGGTGGTGGCCGTCTTACTTTAGCACAGGGTGCAGGTAAAAACACCGATAAAATGGATGAAGCTATTCAAACAGCTGTTGAATTAATTAAACAATAAGAGAAATCTTTTCTCTTATCTATTTTTTATATTTTTTAATGAATATTGCTGTAACAATTGCCGTTGCAATAACTGAAATTACATTAGCAATCATTGAAGGTAATCTCAAACCTTCTGGAGCTTGCAGTATATATCCGAATGTAATCAGGATACATATAATTGCCGGAATTAAAGTAATAATATAATTTTTTTCTTTTTTAATCAGATATGCCGTTGCTGAAAGCAGTACTGCACTACCTATTAATAATTGGGCCCAGGCAACATATCTCCAAACCAGAGTAAAATCAACAAAGGTTAATGCAAATCCTATTACAAATAAAGGTAAGGCAATTTTCAGTCTTGAAAGTATTTTTTCCTGATTTATATTTAGTTCGTCCGCTATTGTAATTCTTGAACTTCTAAGTGAGGTATCTCCTGTAGTAATTGGACAAACTACAATACCTATGATTGTTATTGCTACACCAACTGGTCCAAGTAATTTTGTTGCCATTTCATGCACTGCAACTGTTGGGGTTGCGGCATAGATTGCTGCAAGTTGTGGCTGGCCGTGGAAAAATGCCAATGCAATAGCTGCCCAGCATAGAGCAACTATGCCTTCTAAAACCATAGCTCCGAAAAATACTGGCCTTGCATCTTTTTCACTTTTAATACATCTGGCAACAATAGGTGATTGTGAGGCATGAAAACCGGAAATGGCACCACATGCAATAGTAACAAATAAAAACGGAAATATTGGCTTATCAGTTAAGTATAGTCCCTGTGTAGTAAATTCCGGAATGGGGTATGCAGGATTTAAGAATAATCCTCCGGTCATTAGTATTACCATAAGCAGAAATAGTAGTCCAAAAAGTGGATAAAGCTTTCCAATAATCTTATCGACTGGAAGTAATGTAGCAATTATAAAGTATATGAATATCAGTATAACCCAGATGAATGTTGGTGTGCTTGTTAAATTACCAAGTAATGCTGCAGATCCTGTTGAAAAAGTTGATGCAACAAGAATACCTGTTATGACAGTAACAAATGCAACAAATTTTTGAGCTGTTGTTCCCAGATACTTGGAGATAATTCCAGGCATTGTAGAACCGTCATTTCGCAACGACATAAATCCTGAGAAGAAATCATGTACTGCTCCTATAAAAATTGTACCTAATGTAATCCATAGAAAAGCTGCAGGTCCAAATAATGCACCTTGTATAACTCCAAATATGGGACCTAAACCTGCAATATTTAAAAAATGAACTAAAAATGCCTTGAATGTAGACATTGGGGAATAGTCAACACCGTCTTCTAATCTATGAACTGGTGTGGGAACACTTTCATCCACTCCTGCTATTTTTTCAATGGCTTTGCCATAAATAAAATAAGAAGCGATTAATGCTATAAAACAGATTAGAAAACTATACATCGTATTATAGTATTTTATGAAATTATATAAATAATTAATGTTATAAACAACATATATGTCATTTAAACTTCATTAAATGGCATAAAATAGTTAACTGAAAAATGTGGTATTTATGGAAAGTTATGAAAATCAAAAATTCTGTCAGTCTTGTGCAATGCCTTTGACAAGTGATGAATTATACGGAACAAATGCAGATGGAAGTATAAATGAAGATTATTGTATTTATTGCTTTAAGGATGGTGAATTCACTTCAGACATGTCTATGGAAGAGATGATGAATTTCTGCATAGAAAAAATGGTTGAAGTTCATCCGGAAATTGATAAGGAAGAAGCTTCTAAAATGATGGGCGAAGTTTTTCCTAAGTTAAAAAGATGGGCTAATGATTAGCCATTCATCTTCTTTTTTTTCAAAAATATTTATTAATATTAAAAATTAAAATATATTTGCTGTTATATTTTAGTAGTATTTAGACTATGTTTAAATATTGAAGGGATTACTATTATCTTCAGCGATTTGGTTAATTAAGTGGGATGTTTAAATGAAATATGATTTAATCGTAGCAAGATATGGTGAAGTTGGTTTAAAAAGCACAAAAGTACGTTCTCGTTTTGAAAGAAAATTAGTTAAAAACATTAAGGCTGCTATCGACTGTGATGTTGATAGGAATCAGGGAAGAATCTATATTTTTCCGCAGAACTTTGATGATGCGGTAGAAAATTTAAACAGGGTTTTTGGTATTGTATCTTATTCTCCGGCTATTTCAACATACAGTAATTTCGAAGACATTGATAAAACATTGGGTGAATATGTTGAGAATCTAGCTAGTGAAAATATGATTGATGAGGATACTAAATTTGCAATTAAATGCAGACGCGTTGGCAATCATGATTTCACATCACAGGAAATGGCTGCATTTTGTGGTGGAGTTGTAAGGAAAAGAGTTTTAGCACCTGTAGACTTGACAAATCCTGAATTGACAATATTTGTTGAAGTGCGCGGTGATGATACATTCATTTATCATGAAAAGATTCCAGGTCCCGGCGGTTTGCCTTTGGGAACACAGGGAAAAGTTGTCTGTCTGGTGTCCAGCGGAATTGACTCTCCTGTTGCCGCTTATTTGATGATGAAAAGAGGTTGTGAAGTAATAGCCTTGTACTGTGATAATGACCCCTTCACATCCCAAATGGCATTGGAAAATTATAATAAACTGGTTGATCAACTTCAAAATTATGCTGCAGGTGTACCTATTAAAAAACGTATTGTAAAATATGGGGATTATCTCCAAAAAGCCAAAGATGATGCACCTGAAAAAATGACCTGTGTATTATGTAAATCTGGTATGTATAAAATAGCTGAAAAGTTGGCTAATAAAATGGGTGCGCTGGCTATTGTTGACGGAAGCAGCGTTGGTCAGGTTGCATCACAGACTTTAAATAATATTCTAGCAACCAGATATGGTGTTGACATGCCTATTCTATCTCCGTTAATTGGTTTGGATAAAGCGGAAATCACTAAAATTGCAGAAGAAATTGGAACATTTGAAATATCCAAAATCGATGATGGTGGATGTAGTGCAGTTCCAAGATATCCTGAAACAAAAGGTGATTTGGATAGGTTTAAGGATGCTTGCGAAGCTATGAACCAGGATGAAGCCATAATAGAGGCTTTCAAAACTATTCAATCAAATTAATATTAATAATTTTAACAGGTGTTTAAATGTGTGCTTTTAAGTCAATTGAAGAAGCAAGAGAATTTTTTAAAAATGATAAGTTCGCAACAAATACTGGAGTTCGTATTGATGAATTAGATAATGATTCCTGCCAATGCAGTTTGGAAATTAATGATGGGCATAAAAATGGTCTAGGTGGTGTTATGGGTGGAGTAATGTTTACATTAGCTGATTTTTCTTTCGCAGTTTTATCAAATCACCTCCACTTTCCGACTGTTGCTCAGCAAGTAAGCGTTAATTATTTAAATGCTCCAAAAGGAGAAAAATTGATTGCAAGAGCAATATGCAAGAAAAACGGCAGAAGTTCATCAATAATAAATGTGGATGTTGTTGATGATACTGGTAGGGATATCGTTCAATTTGTTGGGACAGGATTCAAGTTATGAATTCAATACTTAAATCATAATAATTATATACTTTACAATTCAAATATATTATCGTATACTAAATTTATTTTTTAAGTTTACAAATAAACTTAATATTTATTGAGGTATTAAAATGAAAACTACTGTTAGTGTAATTAAAGCTGATATTGGAAGTGTTTCTGGTCACTGTGTTGCACACCCAGAATTAATGGATATCTGTGACGAAGTTTTAAACGAAGCTTTAGAAACCGGTATCTTAAACGACTATTATGTTTCCCGTTGTGGGGATGACATCGATTTAATAATGACTCACAACAAAGGGGAAGAAAACGAAGAAGTACACAAAACTGCATATGATGCATTCATGAAAGCTACTGCAAGAGCACGTGAATTAAAATTATATGGTGCAGGTCAAGATTTATTATCTGATACCTTCTCAGGAAACATTAAAGGTATGGGTCCTGGTGTTGCAGAAATGGAATTCGAAGAAAGACCATCTGACCCTGTTTTAGTATTCTGTTGTGACAAAACCGAACCTGGTGCATTTAACTTACCAATCTTTAGAATGTTTGCAGATCCATTTAATACTGCAGGTCTTGTTATTGACCCAAGTTTACACGATGGATTCAAATTTGAAGTATTCGATGTAATCGAACACAAAAAAGTTATCTTGGATTGTCCTGAAGAAATGTATGATTTACTCGCATTAATCGGTTCAACCGGAAGATATGTTATTAAAAGAGTATGGAAGAAAAACGGTGAAATCGCAGCTGCAATAAGTACCGAAAGATTAAACTTAATGGCTGGCCGATACGTTGGTAAAGATGACCCAGTAGCAGTTGTAAGAGCACAATCTGGATTCCCTGCAAACGGTGAATGTGTAGATCCATTTGCATTCCCACATATGGTTAGTGGATGGATGAGAGGATCCCACAATGGTCCAATGATGCCTGTTTCAGAAGCAGAAGCAAACCCAATTAGATTTGACGGACCACCTAGAGTTGTTGGTTTAGGTTTCCAAGTAGCTAATGGTGAATTAGTAGGTCCTGTAGACTTATTTGATGACCCTGCATTTGATCCTACTCGTGAACAAGCTGCTAAAATTGCAACTTACATCAGAAGACATGGTCCATTCGAACCTCACAGATTACCTGCTGAGGAAATGGAATATACTTCACTTCCTGGTGTAATGACCAAACTCGAAAAAAGATTTGAAGATATGGATTAAATTCAAGAGATTATTTATCTCTTCTTTTTTTACTTTTTTTTGAGTCTGTAAAATTTTATGGGCTTATTTGATTTTTTAGCTGTTTTTCAGTCCAATTTTTCATTGGGTAGTCTATACATTTCGTTTTTAGTCTTGCATAATTTCTTTATTTTTTTGGATTGCTTTGTCTACAGTAGTTTTAGACTTTGTTTGAGATTTAATATTTTTATTTCTTATTTATCTGATACATTATGATACATTGGAAAAAGTCAATTATTGAACAAATAAATTTTTTTTCCCATTGCAGTTATAAGTTATATAATATGAAAGACCAAGATTTAAAATTTTCACTAAAATCGGATAAAAATTTTTATGAAAAATCATATTTTTTCAATAAATTTAAGGATATATATATATATGTAGTTTGATATACATTACATTAATTATTGTTTTACTTTTGTTTACAATAATTACAAATATTTTATATAATAATTCATGTTAATTTTAGAAAATTTATATCTTCTTTTTTTTCTAATGAATTTGCATGAATTAATAGGTGTTAAAATATGTT
This sequence comes from Methanobrevibacter sp., assembly GCF_045646045.1. Classification (GTDB taxonomy): domain Archaea; phylum Methanobacteriota; class Methanobacteria; order Methanobacteriales; family Methanobacteriaceae; genus Methanocatella. Next base: position 8,638 of record NZ_JAZRJY010000044.1, read on the forward strand.
AAATATGAAGAAAATAGGGGTATCTTTAATATTTATTGTATTATTGGTATCTATAACAATTTCTTGTGTTTCAGCACAGGATAATTCAAATTTTGGCACAAATGTCATCGATAATATTTCAACTACAACTTCTGATGTGGGTGAAGTAAGTGTTGATGAAAATACATTTGATGCCAATAACGATTTTTTTACGAATTTAGAAGAAACTAGTCATGCGAATGAAAAGAAAAATGCTGATTCTGTTCGTGGGGGAAATAATGCAAATACTAATCTTTTAGGTATTGGTGCAGATAATGATGTTTTAGGGCTTGCTAATCCTAATATAAGAGCTACATTTTCAAAAAATCCTATTGTGGCTGGTGAAAGTACGATTATTACTATTACTGGACCTAGCGATGTGTCTGGTAGAGTTAGATTTTATGGTGATTGGACTCCACAAACAATTGTTGTAGATAATTTTATGGGTAGTCATAGCATTTCTGTTGATTCTTTATTAGTTGGTACCCATAGATTTAATGTTACTTATGAAGCAAATAACATCTATGCTGAGGACTTTATCACCGGTTTAATTGTTGTTGATCCTAAACCTATTGACCAATTTAAAATAGAAAATAAAACATATGATATTGACTACGGTCAAGATTTAAATGTGGTTGTCAATAGTGATGATGGTCTTTTGGATGAAAAAGTATTAATTGAAATTTTAGGAGATACTGTATACGCATCAAAAGAAGCTATATTTTCAAGTCATGGTATTGCTACAACCACATTTACAGGTATAAATGTTGGTAATTATACAATTCGTGCAAGCTATCCTGGTGGTAAAATTTATGATACATGTTCTACTGATTCTAAATTAAATGTATATCAGATTGATACGCCGGTAACCATTACTGTCAATGATCCTATTTATGTTCGTGACAATGTTGACATTGATGTTACTTTAGCTGAAAATACAACCGGATTTGCAATTATTGCCGTTGATGGTGTTGAAAATACTGTTCCTGTTACTAATGGTAATGCTAAATATACATTAGAAGATGTTAAAAACGGTACTCATAATATTGTTGTAAAATATCTTGGTGATACAAACTATAAAGCAAATCAAAGTGAAAAAGAATTTTTCGCTGAAAAATATGGTACTATATTAACAATTAATGATATTGTATATAATCCAACTAATAATATGACTTCTTTCCCTATTACTATTACTAGTGAGGGTAATGTTGCTTTAGACGGTAAGGTAACTATCTCTATTAAAAACGAAACTATTGAGGAAAAAATTGGTGAATTTTACATTGAGGGTCAATCTACTTATGAGGGTACTTTGAATATCACTGATATTCATCCTGGCCAATATAACTTTACTGTTGTATATGTGGGCAATGAATTCAATCACGGTAATTTTGATATGGATTACCATGATATTCCTTTAGTAACTAATTATGTTTTACCTGTAACAGCTACAACTATTGTTTATAATAAAACTGATGTTGTAATTACTGTAACTTTACCGGACAGAGCATCTAGAGATAAATTAGAAATTTTGGTAAATAAAACAGTATATGATAGTAGTAGTTTCAATCCTGGTGAAGACAATATTGTGACTTTAAATATTAGCAATTATGATGTTGACGATTATTCTGTTATAGCTCGTTACAATGCTGACGATATATATGATTATAAAGAAAATACTACTTCATTCTCAATAATTAAAGCTGAGTCCTATATTGATATTGAGGTTTCAGAAGATTATATGGTGGATGATGATGTTGTAATTAGTTTAAATGGAAGCCTTCCAACTGAAATTACTGTCACTATTAATGGTGAAGAGTATACGGTCAATCCTAACAGAACTGTAACTCTTACCGCTGTTAACGGAACATTTGAAGTTATTGCTAAATTGGCTGGAGATAAAAATCATAATGCTTCAGAAACAAATGTAACATTCTATGTATATAAACTCACTCCTGAATTTTCTGTTGATCCTGAAACCACAACTATTTATGTAGAAAGTAATGCTACAATTAATATTTCTGGTCCTGAGGATAGAGATACCGCAGTAGTTAATATTACTGGTGATTTGGAAGCAGTAATTGAAAACTTCAACGGTACTTTTGAAAAAATATTCGAAAATTTAGACGTTAATACTTATAATATTAATATTGCTTATATGGAAAATGATAAGTATGAAAAAAGAGTAGTGGGAGCTACTATCATTGTTATCCCGAAAGAGGATGTTTTAATAAATGTCGAAGATGTCAGCATTACCTATGGTGAAAATGCTACAGTTATTGTAACAGGTCTTGACAATATTGTTGGTGCTGAGATTACTATTGATGTCAATGGCACTAATGAAACAGTTGTTGTTGATGATAATGGTGAGGCTAGAGCTACATTTGATAATTTAAGTGCTGGCGACTATGTTATTACTGCATCTTATGCTGGTGATGTATCTCATGCTACAAATTCCACTAATGCTGATTTGATAGTAAATAAGGCAAATACTACTATTGATATTTCTATTGATGATATTATTTTTGCAGGTACTGATGCTTTAATTGAAGTAACCTTTAAAGAAGATGTAACCAAAGAAGCAATTATAACTGTGGATGGTGAAGATCATCCTGTAAATATTGCTGAAGGTAAAGCTTCATATTGTGTAGAAGGTATTAAATATGGTGAGCATAGTGTTGTTGTAAAGTATCTTGGTGATGATAACTATAATGAAAATACATCTGACAAACTTGATTTTGATGTTATAAAATATACTTCAGCATTAGATATTTCATCTATTGAGACTGATTCAAGTAATAATATAACTTCTGTCAATATTACTATTTATGATATTTATGGTGAGTTGGCTCCTGTAACTGGTAATGTAACCATTGATGTCATGGCTGATGGTGAAATTATCCGTACTGTAGAATCTGATGTTGATGGTTCTGTTTTCACTGTGGACTTAGGCGAAATTCTGCCAGGTGATTATGAGATTATTGTTGTTTATAATGGTGATGATTATTATTATGATAGTTTTGATTCTGAAGAATACACTGTTCCTTTAGTTACTAATTATGATTTAACTACTGTTGCTACAGATATTGTTTATAATGAAAGTGATGTTGTTGTCACTATAACTTTACCTGATGGCGGAAGCAAAGATGATCTTTTTGTTATTGTAAATGAGGTAATTTATAGAGACGACAATTTAATTCAAGAGGGTAATGAAGTAACTTTCAATATTAGCGGTCTTGTTGTTGGCGAATATTTAGTTGAAGCTTATTATAGGGGTGACGATGTCTATGATGGTAAATTTAATACAACTTTATTTACAGTATCTAAGGCTCCTTCCTCCCTTGAGATTGATGTTTTAGATTCTTACATTGTTCGTGATACTATTGTAATTACATTTATTCCAAGTATATCATCTGCAATTACAGTTACTATTAATAATATACCGTATGAAGTTAGTGATGATAACACCATAACTCTTACGGCTGTAAATGGAACTTATACTATTCTTGCTACATTGGACGGTGATGAAAACCACATAGGTTCTGAAGCAAATGCAACATTTGTTGTTACTAAAACCGCTCCTGAAACCTCTATTGCTACTCATAATGTTGTTGCTGGTAATAATGAAACTGTTGTAGTTACTGTTCCTGATGATGCAACCGGTGTTGTATTATTCGTTTTCAATGGTCAAAATTACTATGCTGATGTTGAAAATGGTAAAGCCACATTCACGTTATCTAATTATACAGTAGGTATTAATTCTATTGAATACACTTATTATGGTGATGATAAATATCTTAATAATTCCGGTAAAGGTGAATTTGAAGTATTTATGAATGATACCTATGAAATTACTGCTACTGCAGAACCAATTAAGGTTGGTGAAGATGTTGTTATTGATGTAGAATTGCCTGAAGATGCTACTGGTGAAGTCATTGTTGATGTTGAAGGTAATGAGTACAAAGCTCCAGTTAAAAATGGTATGGCCACTGTAAATGTTCCTGGTTTGGCTGTAGACTATTATGTTGCTAATGTTACTTATTTGGGTAATGGTAAATATGCTCCAAAATCAACTGAAGTTTCATTCTATGTTTCTAAAATAGATACTGATTTATATGTCCTATCTATAGAGACTGATGAAAGTAATAATGTAACTTCTGTCGTCATTTCTATTACTGATACTTCCGGTTACCCAGTTGATGCAACAGGTAATGTGACTGTTGGAATCGTAGATGGTGAGATATTAATCCGTACTGTAGAATCTGTTGTTGATGGTCCTGTTTTCGCTGTGGACTTAGGTGAAATCATGCCTGGTGATTATGAATTTGTTGTTGCTTATAGTGGTGATGATAGTTATAATCCTAGTAATGCCCTTGAAAAATACACTGTTCCTTTAGTCACCAATTATAATTTAACTATTGTTGCTAATGATATTGTTTATAATGAAAGTGATGTTGTTGTTACCGTAACTTTACCTAATGGTGCAAGCAAAGATGACCTTTATGTTGTTGTAAATGATGTACTTTATAGAGGTGACAAATTAGTTCAAGAAGGTAATGATGTAACTCTCAAGGTTAGTGGTCTTGATGTTGGTAAATATTTAGTTGAAGCTTATTATGAGGGTGACGATGTCTATGATGGTAAATTTAATACAACTTTATTTACAGTATCTAAAGCTGCTTCATCCATTGCGATTGATGTTTTAGATTCTTACATTGTTCGTGATACTGTTGTAATTACATTTATTCCAAGTATATCTTCTCCAATTACAGTTACTATTAATAATATACCGTATGAAGTTAGTGATGATAACACCATAACTCTTACGGCTGTAAATGGAACTTATACTATTATTGCTACATTGGCTGAAGATGAAAATCATAATGCTTCAGAAGCAAATGCAACATTTGTTGTAAATAAAGTTGTTCCTAAAACTTCTATTGCTACTGAATATATTGTTGTTGGTAATGATGAAACCGTTGAAGTTGCTGTTCCTGATGATGCAACCGGTGTTGTATTATTCGTTTTCAATGGTCAAAATTACTATGCTGATGTCGAAGATGGTAAAGCTACATTCACATTATCTGATTTGCCTGTAGGTAGTTATTCCATTAAATACACTTATTATGGTGATGATAAATATCTTGAAAATTCAGGTAAAGGCGAATTTGAAGTATTTATAAATGATACCTATGAAATTACTGCTACTGCAGAACCAATTAATGTTGGTGATAATGCTGTTATTAATGTAGAATTACCTAAAGATGCTACTGGTGAAGTCATTATTGCTGTTGAAGGTAAAAATTACACAGCTATAGTTGAAAGTGGTAAAGCCATTGTTAATGTTCCTGATTTAACTGCTGGCGACCATATTGCTAATGTTAGTTACTCCGGTAATGATAAATATGCTCCAACATTAACTGATGTTGAAATTAGTGTTTCTAAAATAGAAAATGCTTCTATTTATGCTGATTCAAAACCTGTTGAATTTGGTAAAGATGCAATTGTTGATGTCGGATTACCTAAAGATGCTACAGGTACTGTTATTGTCAATGTTGGTGGAAAAAATTACACTGGTTCAGTTAAAAATGGTAAAGCTACTGTAAATATTCCAGATTTAGAAATTGGAGAGTATGATGCTGATGTCATATATTCTGGTGATGATAAATATGAATCTGTTTCAACTACAGTTCCAATTACTATTGATAAAGTATCTAATGCTAATATAACTGCTAGTGCTGATACTATCCTTGTTGGTGAAAATGCAATAATTAATGTAAAATTGCCTGAAGATGCAACAGGTATGGTCGTTGCTAATATTGGCAAAGATTTATATGCTGCTGTGGTTGAAAATGGTGTTGCTAAGATTACTGTTCCTAATCTTGAAATGGGTAACTATACCGCTACAGTAACATATTCCGGTAATGATAAATACGAACCAGTAAATACAACTGTTAATATTGATGTCGAAGGTAAACTTGAAGTAACCGCTCCTAATGTTGTTAAATATTACCACGGTCCTGAAAGGTTTAATGTATATGTACTTTTAGGTGGTAAACCTTTAGCTAATAAAACCGTTGATTTAAGTATTAACAATGTAGTTTATACGAGAACTACTAATAAAGATGGTATTGCTTCACTTGCATTGAACTTAAATAGTGACAACTATACTGTAATAGTTAAAGTAGATGATATTGAATTGACTTCATTTGTCACCATTAATCCAACTATTGTTGGAAAAGACATAACTAAAGTATTCAGAAATGAAACTCAATACTTTGCTACTTTCTATGATTCAAATGGTAAACCTTTAGCTAATACTGTAGTTACCTTTAATATAAATGGTGTATTCTATAATAGAACTACAGATTCTAATGGTGTTGCTAAATTAAATATCAATTTAAATCCTGGTGAATATATTATAACTGCATATAATCTAGCAACAGGTGAAATGAGATCTAATACTATTACTGTTTTAACTCACTTTATAGAACATAGTGATCTTAATAAGGTTTATGGAACTCCTGATCAATTCATAGTTAAACTATGTGATGATACTGGTAAGACTGTAGGTGCAGGTGAAACTGTCAGATTCAACATCAATGGTGTATTCTATAATAGAATAACTGATGCAAACGGTTTTGCTAAATTAAACATTAACTTAATGCCTGGTGAGTATATTATTACTTCATATTACAAAAACGAGGCTGTAAGTAATAAGGTTACTGTTCGCGCCAAATAAAAAGTTTAAAACAGAAAGTAAATGATTTACTTCATTTACTTTATTTTATTTTTTTTAGTCAGTAAAATTTTCTGGTTTTATTTGATTTTAATTTTTCACAGTTGAAATTTCACTCTAATTTTTCTTTAATTTTAATTTTAAAGACAAACAGAATATAAATGGAAAAATCACAGAATTTAAAGAACAGCAGTATCAGTGCAAAAAATTCGGAATAAAAAATAATCCATTAATTGGAGACATAAACCATTTTTACAAGAAATTGCGAATAAAATTTCTAGAATAATGAAAATTGGATATTAATTACTTTGTAAAATAACCAAATACTTTGAAATATTTATTGGAATTCGAATATTTCATCAAACAATCATCTTGAAAATTACTACAGACAAACTAATCCAGAAATAACAAAGAAATTATATGAGCTAAAAATGAAATGCTAATATTTTAGACTTCAAATGAAAAATTGGACTGAAAAACATCTAAAAATCAGATGAACTTATAAAATTTTGCAGACTCCTTTTTTTTAAAATATTTTTAATTATAACCTGAAATTTTATTTAAATATGGGATTTTGCTTAAAATCAATGTTATGATGTGACCCATAATAAATACTGCAATTGATAGCACAATTATTAAAATAATGGTTTTAGTTCCAGTTAAATGAATATTGCCAAGATATCCTGGTATTAATATTAAAAATATTGAATGTGAACAGTAGATACCCCAAGTTGACCTTGAAACTGAAGTACAAAACTTAGTGATTGACTTGGATATTTTGTCTAAAGGTAAATATTTTAATAATAGGAATAATGAACTAACGTGAGCAATTTCTAAGATTCCCAAATCAAGATATGTTTCAAAGAATATATTTCCTCCTTCGATAAAAGTATGGTTATTGAGAGCATAGAATATTGTATAGTCTGCAGATAATATATTTAAAGTTGTTTTTAGCAGTGATGTAACAATAAACAATGCCAGTGAAATTATTACAATCTTGTTATTGGAAATATTGAATTTTTTATTGTGCAAATAATAACCTAATAATATGTAAAAAATAGGACCGATAAAGAATCTGAAGTCCAAAAATGTATATAAATTAAATATTTTACAGAATTGATAGATTATTGATGCGATGATTCCAATAACTAAAAAGTATTTAATTCCATCCAAACCGGTATTTTTAACATATTCGTTAATGATTGGAAGCGCCAGATAAACTCCTATAATCATCCAAAAATACCATAATATGCCAAAATTAAAAAAAGAACTATACACAACAGACAACAGATTATCTAATGTATAATTATTAATGCTCAGTGTTAACAGTATGATAATCAAAACCCAGAATACAAAAGGAATCGTTATTTTAGATGATCTTTTGATGAAAAAATCCTTAAAAGAACCATAGTCCCGATTCAGCAATAAAACACCTGAAACCATTAGAAACATGGGCACTGCAAACCTGCCGACTTGTGAAAGATTATGCATTGTCAAGTTCAATGCCTTGGTGTTTGCCACAAATGCTGCTATGTGCATAGCGATTATTGCAAATATGGCTAATGTTTTTAAATAATCGAGATAAATAATTCTTTCTCTTTTCATAATATATCCATTTATAAAAAATATTATAAATAATTAATTAAATTTTCCAATTCAAAGTTTGTGTGCAGTTATTATTGTATAACTTGATGCATTGATAGTAATAATGCAATCATCAATAGTTACATAATAATTCTTTCCTTTATGTTCAACAACGGATTCTTCTTTAAGAATCTTGTTTTTACAGTATTCGACAACGTCTCCCGAGATTCCTAAATTTTTTGATATTCTTCCAATACCCATTTCTGTTGTGTGGATTTTATCTATATTTTTCAATACAATGCTCTTTTCCTGCATCTTAACACCTTATTATTGCATGTAAGATATATTTTCAAAAATTTATTTATATGTTTATGTATAATCTATTAGTATGTCATTTTTAAAGTTTATTATTAAAAATCCATTCAGGAGAAAAACCAGTGCAATATTGTCTATTATTGGTATTTGTATAGGTATTGTAGTTATTGTTGCTCTTGGTGGAATTACAAATGGTTTGGTATCTTCTTTTGAAGATACTATTCATGCGGGAGGTGCAGATTTTTCAATTTCAGGTAAAGAAACAGGTAACTCTGCTTATGGTACTAATCCTATTGATGCAAACTGGACGGATAGAATTGCTAATGTCAGTGGCGTTAGTGAAGCAATGCCGATTTATGTTATTTTAACGTCGGTAGGAAATGATTATATGCGTACTCTGATTGGTATTGAACCGAATGGTACATCAATGGCGGATATATCGATTAAAGACGGACGTATGTTTGAAAATAATTCCAGTGAGGTTATTTTAGGTAAGATTTATGCTGAGGAAAACAACCTTTCTGTAGGGGATTCCCTTAAAGTTAATGGTGAAAACTTTAGTGTAGTTGGTATTTATGAAACTGGGGATTCCAATATGGCCGGTTCAGTTTTCACATCAATTAATAAGGTGGCAGAAATTAACGGTGACAATGACACCATTTCTAATATTTATGTTAAAGTAAATAAGGGAGAAGATCCTCAAAAAATCGCAGATAAAATAGATTCAATGTATGGGGATAATATTACTACAATTTCATCAGTTATGGAAATGGAACAGATGGCAGACATGTTAAATACGCTTAAGGCATCATCTTGGGGTATTTCTCTTTTAGCAATTGTTGTTGGTGCATTGGGTATTATTAATACAATGCTGATGTCTGTATTTGAAAGAACCCGTGAAATCGGTGTTTTAAAAGCTGTTGGATGGTCCAATAGTAAAATATTAACTATGATTGTAGGTGAGTCTTTAGTCATAACTCTTGTATCGGCTATTTTAGGTTCTCTTATAGGTTATTTTGCTACTACATTCTTGGGACCTATGATGAGTGTAACTCCAACATTTACACCAGACATTTTTGTGCAGGCATTTGTAATAGCAATTATTGTTGGAATTATTGGGGGATTATATCCTGCTATTAAAGCGGTTAAATTACCTCCTACTGAAGCATTGAGGTATGAGTGAGGTGATTTTATGGGTAATATTATAGAAATTCGCAATCTGGTCAAATCATATGAAAATGGTCATATTAAGGCATTAAATGGGATTGATTTAACAATCCGGGAAGGAGAATTTGTATCTATTATAGGACCTTCAGGTTCAGGTAAATCAACATTGCTCAATATGCTTGGTGCTCTGGATTCGCCGGATTCCGGTTATATTAATGTTGCAGGTTATGATTTAACTTCCAATAAAAAATTAAATAAATTCAGAGCACAAAAAATAGGATTTGTTTTTCAGCTCCATAATCTGATTCCAAACTTGTCTGTTGTTGAAAATATTGAAATTCCTATGTTTACATCCAAATTATCTAATAAAATGATGAGAAAAAGGGCATTATTTTTACTTGATATTGTTGGCCTTCAAGATAAGGCATTCCAAATGCCATCTAAATTATCTGGGGGTGAAAGACAGAGGGTTGCGATTGCACGTGCTCTTGCTAATAATCCTTCAATTATATTGGCTGATGAACCAACAGGATCTCTGGATTCAAAAACAAGTGTTAAAATCCTTGCCCAATTAATTGATTTACATAGAAATAATAATGTAACTTTAATAATGGTTACTCATGATATGGCTGTAGCCAGACTTGCAGACAGAGTCATTGAAGTTTTGGACGGTAAACTGGTAAATGTGGGTTAAATTTAAGATAAAATTAATGTGGATTAAATTCCACATTTTTTTTTTAATAGTCATCGATTGTATCATGAATGATTCTTAATGCGTCAAGCAAACCATGTGAATACTCAATACAGCCGAATGCAGTTCTCATATCTTCTTTTTCGAGATAATATTTGGAATCGTTCCAATAATCAACAGCCCTATCATAAACTTCTTTTTCTTTTCCGGTAAACTCGATATGAGCGACCTGATTTAAGTTTCTTTCTAGTTTTTTAATGTCTTTAGCTATTTTTTCCGCACTTTCTAAATCACTCATCTTAACGCCTTCCAAACATGATAAATTCTTTGTCCTACTGTAATGTAGGATAATATCACTAAAATAATGATTGTGTAAGTAAAGTAAATTGGCTGTGTAAAGTATCCGATAAGTGCACCGACCATTAGAATAATCATACGAACTGCTCTTTCAGCTATTCCAACTTTACACTCCACGCCCTGAGATTCTGCTCTTGCACGAACATAACTGACGGTTATTGCAGAATGAACTGCTAAAATACCAACAAACCAGTCACAGTATCCACCAAATATGATGCCTATGTAAATTATGGCATCAGCAAAACGATCCATTGTAGAATCAAGAAAAGCTCCAAATTTAGAAGATCTGTCGTGATATCTTGCAACAGCCCCATCAACAACGTCCAAAAATCCGGATAGTAAAATTGCAATACAACCAAGAATCAATAAATGATTAGCAAAACCATATGCTGCTAAAATAGCAATAAATGGTGAAATAACAGTTACAACATTCGGATTAATGTTTAAATTTCTGGCAAGTGGATTTAATATTTTTGTTAATAAAGGTCTTAAACTTTCAAGCATACTTAAATATATAAAGAAATTATCATATATAATTATTTAAAAATTATGGATTATTAAAAATGAAAATATTAAAAACTAGCAATTCTGCACCTGATGAAAATGTTATTAATGAAGCCATTGATGTTTTGGCTGATGGTGGAGTTATAATATATCCCACAGATACTGTTTATGGTTTGGGTGCAAATATATTCAACAATAAGGCAGTTCGTAATGTTTTTAAAATCAAACAAAGAAACTTATTAAAACCTCTGTCAATTCTGGTTTCAAATACTGATGCTATTGAGTTGGTTGCTCGAATATCTATTTACCAAAAAGACACTTTAGATAAATACTTGCCTGGACCTTATACTTTTATTTTAAATAAAACGCCTATTGTTCCCCGTGTTATTACCAGCGGATTAACTCATGTGGGTGTAAGGGTTCCAAAGAATATGATTGCCTGTAAACTGGCCAGCATATTTCCAATAACTACCACAAGCGCCAATCTCTCTAATGAGCCAGTATTGTCTACTCCGGAAGATATTTTAAAACAATTGGGATGTGATGTTGATTTGGTAATTGATGTTGGGCCTTTGGAAGCTAAAAACGCATCAACAATCATTGATTTGACAACACCACAACCAACATTCATACGAAGATAATATATATTTTATAGTAACAAAGGTATTATTATGAAAGTATTAGCTAATTTTGAGGATAATCATAAAATTCCTACTAATTCAAGTATCGATAATTTATTGAATGGGGGATTTGAAAAGGGCACAGTTACTCAAATTTTTGGACCTCCTAGTTCTGGAAAAAGTAATATTGCTTTATGTTTGGCGGTAAATGTTGCCAAATATGGTAAAAAAGCCATTTATATGGATACTGAAGGTGGAATTTCAATTGATAGGATTAAACAAATTGCGGGCAGTGATTTTTCTGAAGTTGCTAATAATATAATGGTTTTTGAACCTACTACTTTTCAGGAACAAGGCGAAAATATTGGGGCTATTGAATTATGGCTTAGAAAAAATCATGCAGATACGGATATTTTTATTTTGGATTCTGCCGTTGCATTGTATCGTGTTGATGATATGAAATCATCAAAACTTAATAAGGAATTAGGTAAACAGATGGGTATTTTATCTAAAATAGCCAGATCATATGATATTGCAGTTATTGTTACAAATCAAATTTATAATGCCTTTGATGATGAAGGTAATAATGATATTCGTGCTGTTGGTGGTATGGTTCTTCAATATTGGAGTAAAGTCATTATTCAATTGGAACGTGGTGAAGAAACTAATCAAAGAATTGCTACATTAAGACGCCATCGCAGTATTGGTGAAGGTCGGCAAGCCGTTTTCCGAATCACTTCTCGTGGAATCAGTTAGCATTAATTTTATAAATAACTTATAATAAATTATTAATTTGGATACCGTGATTATTATGAATGATATAAAACACCCTAAGAAAAAATTTAAAAAAACAGAAAGGGTACCTCCGGAAGGATATGATTCTTCAAACGATTTTTTTGAAGATGTATTTATGGATAAAGATATGATTTGGATGGGTCAAAATACAAATCACCTTCATGGAGACATTATAGCTGATGCAATGATAGCTTGTGTTAAAGAAAAAGAATATTGTAAGTACCCACCTCCAGAAGGATTTTCTGAACTTAGACAGTTGATTTTAGACGATTTGGGATTTGAAGATTGTGAAGTATTATTAACTGCCGGAGCGACTGAATCTTTATACTTATGTATGCAAGCATTGCTTGAACCTGAGGATAATGTTATATTGTCTGATCCAGGTTATTTTATCATTGGGGACTTTGCAAACCGTTTTGCACATGATGTAAGGTATGTTCCTATTTATAATGATGAATGCGGATACAAATTAACTCCAAAATTACTTAGAGAAAATATGGATGAAAATACTAAAATGGTAATCTTAATCGATCCATTAAATCCATTAGGTTCCGCATATACTGAAGAAGAATTAAAAGAATTTGCTGAAATTGCTATAGAAAATGATTTATACTTATTGCATGATGTAACTTATAAGGATTTTGCAAGAGAGCATTTCCATGCTGAAAATTATGCTCCTGGTCAAACATTAACAATTTATAGTTTTTCTAAAATATTTGGAATGGCTGGTTTGAGAATAGGCAGTGTAGTTTCATCAAAACCTATCATTGATGTTATTAAAAATGCGGTTGTTAATGATTTGGGTGTTAACATAATAGCACAGTATGGTGCAATTGCAGGTTTAAAATCTAAAGATGAGTGGGAAGATAAAATCCGTAACATTTCATTCACTAATCAGAAATTAATTAAAGAAATGGTGGATGAAATTGATGGCGTATTTTTACCTGTTTATCCGTCTGATGCAAATATGATGGCTGTTGATGTTTCAGGTGCAGGTATAAATCCTAAAGAATTATCTAATTATCTATTTAAACGTGAAATCTTTGCAAGGGAAGGTGAATATACTTCTGAACTGTTTGGAGATGACTATTTGCGTATTAGTTTTTCCATTCCAACTGAACAAATTGAAATATTCTGTGAAGAATTCCCAAAAGCTATTGAAGCATTAAGAAAAAAATAACTGAGGGTAAATGATATGCGAATTAGATATCATCACCCTATTCCTAATTTTTATAATATTGAAAACCCAATTAATCCATTAAATGCAGTTTCTGATGATTTTTTAGATGAATTAAACGATTTTGTTTTAAATCAGGGATTTGTTGGAATTAGCTATTCTAAATTATCTGATGAATTTAAAAAAGAATGGGACATTGATTGGGATAATATTTTAATTTTAAAGTATGCGATGTCTGAAGATATCTTAAAGATGGAAGATTCAAAAGAAAAAACAATCCTTGAAGATAAAGAATTTCAGGAAGTCGGTAAAAAGACATTTGAAATTGCTGATTTTTTAAGACAAAATAATTTTAAAGCTGATTTGATACATCCTTTAGATGACCGTGTAAGTTTAAGGTCAATTGCAATGCAATCCAATGATTGCATAATAACAAGAAGTAATATGTGCATGTTCAGGGAAGGTGTTAATTTAGGTTTTTTCATGATTAAAACATCAATTGAAAATCTTCCCTATAAAAAAGAAAACGACATGCTGTGGGTTGAGGATTTCTGCTCAACATGCGGGATCTGTATTGACCGATGTCCTCAGAATGCATATGATGAAAATGAAAAATTAATAAGAAAAGTTTGTACTGCTCACAAGGAAGGCTGCAGTGAATGCATGCTAATTTGTCCTTTCTTTAAACAAGGTTATGAAAAAGTTAAAAAAAGATATGGTAGAAAACAAGCGAGGTAATTAATATGGATGAAAAAATAGCATTGGTATCATGTAGTGGATTGAGTCCCCTAGGTTTGGTGGTAAGGGCAGCTACTGTTGAATTGGCTCTTGATAATGATAATATTGTAGCGGCTTGTATTACAGAATATTCTGCTCAGCCAAATAATTGTTCACCAATATTGGAAGATGCAAAGATAGTTTCAATTACTGGATGCACTGATGATTGTGTTTCAGTGATCCTGAAGGAAAAAGATGTTGATGTAGTTAAAAACATTGATGCCGAAAGTGTTGTTAAAGCTTTTGATTTAAATCCGAATGATTCCATAAGATTGGATGATGAGGGTGAAGAGGCAGTTATGGTATTAAAACGCTATATCTTAAAAGAGTTGGAATCTATTTAATATTTCTTTAAAATTATTACTTAAATTGAAATACAATCGTGGGGTGAGGTTAAAAATTAATGGGATTAGGATATTGAATCCTAATCTGACAAGTAGTAATATTCGCCTTTTTCCTTTTGTTCGCGATCCAAGTAACTGTCTAATTTATTTACTCTTGGACGTTTTGTTTCTTTATCACGTCTGAAAGTAATGTTTAGATTTCCTAAAAATTCGTTCATTGCAGATCTTAAATCGGTTGGTTTTGATGCATGACCTTCAAGACCTGGAGTACCGTTAAATACCATTGCTCTATCGGAAATGTAATCGATAAATACGATATCGTGGTCTACAATAAGTGACGCTGCATTTCTACTTTCAACCATTTTACGGATAACTTTTGCAGCAACCAATCTTTGTTCTACATCTAAAAATGCTGTCGGTTCGTCGAATAGATATATTTCAGCATCTTTTGATAATGTTGCAGCTATTGCCAATCTTTGAAGCTCCCCACCACTTAATTTTGAAACCTGCTTTTCCAACATATCTTCCAGTGCAAATGGAGTCATGATTTCACTTTCAAAGATTTTACTTCCGTAACTTGGTGCATTCATGAATAAGAAGTCACTTACACTTCCTTCAAAATCACTTACTAAGTATTGCGGTTTATAAGCGATTGTAACTTCTTCATCAACCTCACCGGTAGTTGGCTTTTCAACACCGGCCAACATTTTTGCAAATGTGGTCTTACCGATACCGTTTGAACCGAATGCGGTTACAATTTCATCATAAAAAATATCTCCTGCATCAGCACTCAATTTGAATCCGTCATAATCTTTGGAAATATCAGAATAACTTGCAAGTGCATCTCCTTCATCTTCCGGAGTTGGCGGTCTTATTATAAATTCGATAGGATTTTTTCTGATTCTTACATTTTCTTCTGCTAAAAATCCATTGATGTATGCATTGATACCAATTCTAACACCTTTTCTTCCGGATACAACACCGTATCCTCCGGGAGTACCGTATAATATATGGACATTATCTGACAATGCATCTAAGGTTGCTAAATCGTGTTCAATTACTAAAACACTTTTTCCTTCTTCTGCAAGTGATCTGATTACTTTAACAGCATTTAATCTTTGAGATACATCCAGCCATGATGTCGGTTCGTCAAAGTAATAGAAATCTCCTTCACGTAAAACTGTAGCAGCTATTGCGACTCTTTGAAGTTCCCCACCACTTAAGTTTTCCATTTTTCTATCTAAAACGTTTTCAAGCTGTAATTCATGGCAAACGTATTCAAGTTTATCCCTTTCATTAACGTTTTGAAGCAAATCTTTAACTTTACCTTTTACAACTTTAGGCAGTTGATCTACCATTTGTGGTTTTAAAATAGCTTTAATTTCACCATTTGCTAAATTTGAAAAGTAAGTTTGAAGTGATGAACCCTTATAATATTCAATTACATTATCCCAATTATCCTGTGGATTTTCATAGTCTCCAAAGTTTGGAATTAGGTTTCCGGATAAAATGTTCATTATTGTGGATTTACCGATACCGTTCGGTCCTAAAAGCCCAAGTACAGTTCCTTCTTCTAAGTTTGGAAGTCCAAATAATTCAAACTGGTTTTGACCGAATCTGTGGATAGGTTCTCCAACAGCTTCAGGTAAATTGATAATGCTTATTGCATCAAATAGGCATCTGTTGGTACAAATACCACAACCTTCACATAATTGCTCGGATATTAATGGTTTTTTAGTATCTTCATCAATAACTATGGTGTCTTCACCCATTCTGACACCAGGACAGTAATTGATACAAAGATAATCACATTTTTTTGGTTGACATCTGTCTTTGTCAAGTATTGATATACGACTCATTATTATCTCCTTAATTAAAAAATAATTATTAATATTTAAATTATGTTTTTAATAATTTTTAAACTTTAACAAAATTCCAATTTTTTACATAAAAATTATATACTAATTCATTACTAAATTATTATTAATTAATCGTCCGAATTAATGTGATTTTATGAAACAAGTAATGGATACTTGATGTAATAACAACTACTTTTTTTGATTACTTGTCAAATGCTCTCTCACAATAATAATTTAAAAGAGAGATGTTAAAAATGAAATTCATGAAAACCACAGACCAAATACTATCCCAATTTTTTTATGAAAGAAACAGCAGTCAAAGCACCATACTAAATTATTCAAGAGGTATTAAACACTTTGAAAATTATACTGGAAAAACACTGCCTGAATTACTAAACATTGCTGATGCAGAAGAAACAAACAATATAAGCTGGAAAAACAGTACATTAAGACCACTATTAATTGATTATAGAATATATTTATTTGATAAATACATGAAAAGAACAGCAGAACTATATTTAATGTCAGTAATTACAGTATTCCGTCATTTTGAAATAAATATTCCACGACTACCTTACTTCAGCATGGCTAATGTGAAAAAACCAACACCCATATTGCCTAATGAATTGCCTGATCGTGAATTATTAAAACATATTATTGAAATTAAAAATCCTTTACTAAAAGCAATAACATTATTCATGTCAAGCAGTGGAGTTAGCCGAGTAGATACATTAAAAATCACTATAAAAGATTATCTTAAATTTACAAAAGAATTCCACCATAGTGAGGATATTTTCACAGCTATTGAGAAGATGAAAGATTCTGAAATAGATATTATACCTACTTTTTATTTGAAAAGACAAAAAACTAATCAAAATTTTTATACTTTTTGCAGTCCTGAGGCTGTTGAAGCTATTAATAATTACTTATACAGTAGAACAGATGATTTCAATAAGAATAATAAACTTTTTAAAATTCAGGATAGGTATTTAAATAAAATTTTTAAAGAAGTTAATGATCAATTAGGCTTAGGTAAAGCTGGAACTTATTCACGTTTTGCTCCTCATATGTTGAGACGTTATCATGCTACACAATTAGCGGAAGCAGGTATGAGTTTAGATAAGATTAATTTGTTGGAAGGTCGTAAAGTTCATGGTGTTGCACATGAATCATATATACGAATTAAACCAGAAGTGTTAAAAGAAGAGTATATTAAGTGTTTACCTTATTTGGTGGTTGAGGATATTAATAAAGTACGTACGAAGTTGGATGTTGCTGTTGAAGAGAATGAAAATTTACAAAGTGAGAATGATACTTTGAAAAGTGAGCTTAATGATATTAGGTCTAGGCAGGATGATCTTGAAAAGTTGGTCAGGAATAGTATTGGTGAGGAGCGATTATCGAATCTTAACAAACTACTATAAAAATATGTTTTTTGTTGAACACTAAAATTTAAAACACGGTGTTTTTTATTTTGGGATTAAACATTTTAATATTATTATTATTAATTTTCTAAACAAAATGGTAGTTAAATGAGATAAAAAGCTTTAAATATTTAATTATTTATAATATACTATAACAAAAAGTGGATGATAAAAACATGAAAATACCTTCATTATTAAGTGATTATAAGAAATTTGAAAAATTAGCAAAAAAA
>NZ_JAZRJY010000045.1:0-15595 GCF_045646045.1 Methanobrevibacter sp.
TAGCACAAGCACTAGAAATGGATAAACAAACTAAAATAATTGCCATTAAAAACATTAATTTTGCTTTCATAGTTTTTCACGTCTATCAATAATTATACTTTTTTTAAAATTGTTATGATAATTATAATCTATATTTAACCCAAATGAGATATCTTCATTAAGTAATTACTCCCCCATTTTCATCCTCAACAAACAAAATTGCAGAAACTCCTGTATTAAATCCAGTTAAATTGCATATACCAAAACAAATGCCTGAAAAATTACAGCAAATAGCATATGAATCTTCAAAAATAGTATTTATATAATCTTGGTGAGGAGTGCAATCGGTGAGGAAAAAATTAGAAAAAATAGAATTAAAAAATTTATCAGTATAATAACAAGCAAAATTATCAGCAATATTGACCTCATATTCTAATAAATATATAGGATTTATGCCAAAAATCTGACGGTGGTTATTACAGTGATATGTATTTTTAACTAATGAAAATGCATTAGGATTATATTTAAATAAAAATGTATAAATATCATGCATAACATCTTTAGAATTGCCTAAATCGAATTCATACAATGTTTCGTTTACGGTTAATGCAAAGCCATTATTCCCAACAATATAAGGGCCAGCACTAACATTACTATCTAAAATGAATTGAGATACCATACCAACCATATTCATAGAGACATCTTCAATATTATCGCTACAATTATAATGATTCATGCCCATATTAATAGCAGAGTCATTGAAAATTGAAAAATCCCTATCAAAAGATGGAGAGATATTCATATCATTACGGTTACGGTTATATGGTGATTCTTCGGGCAATCCCATAGAGTTATTAACACAGCAAATATTGTAAATCGTCTTATTTGCACCATTCAAATGGATTTCACTGACAATACTAAAAGCGGAAATCTGTAAAACTATCTTATTATCTGAAACCAGATTATTTCCACTTCCACTACTTGCATCAACATCCGTTGCAGCAATACTGGAGAGTACGAAATCTGAAATAGCTACACTATCACCGAAACAAATAGCATTCATCACATTACTACACAAATATCCAACATCAGAAATACTCATTTCATCTGGTTGTGAATTTGTGAAAGTCAAATTTAGAATTTTGACATCATGATTAGTTGTTTTAGAGCAACTAACTAATTCAAAAGTATTTGTTATATCATTTTGACCGATTTTAAATAAACAGTTTTCAGTAAATACAAACATGCCACATTCGACAGAATTCTCATAATGACCGTCTGCAGAATATAAACAAAGAAGTTGATTATTAACTACATCATTTGTGTTATTTTCTATAGATACATTAGTATTATTTTCTAATGAAATCGGCAAATTGTCTACTTGATTAAATCAGGACTAATGATATTATTATCATTATTTAAATCAATGGTACCCTCATCATCGGCAACATTATTTACGGAGCTCGCATAAATGCAAGACACACTAATAAAAATGCAAATACATACTAATAAGAACAATGCTGGCTTAAAACATTTAAACTTAAATGTTATAATAACGCCTCCAAATACATATAATTCCTAAAAGTAAATCTGACAAAATTCATATATATATATCAATATATTTCAGACCACATATAAGCATTATCGAATGCAATGACTTGCTTGCATGATTTTAATAATACCTATTAGCAGGAAAAACTGTTTAGGAGAATAACAAAAGGATTTAATAAAATTAATATTTTTTCAGTTAATGAAAAGTAATATAAAAATTAGAAATAAATTTCAAACTAAAGAAAATCAAAATAATAATCTTATATCTATATTAATTTTTGTTGGGCATCAATATATATCTCAATTTCTAATGAGAATCAGTTAATGCATCAGAAATCTTAATTTCCACTCCAAAAATTAATCTAATACCAACAAACGCCACAAAATACCAGACATCCATATCTTTAAAAGATAAATTATTAAATACATTAAATTAAAAATTATATTTGGTGGTTCAAAAATGGAAACTGTTGAACTTGGAATAGTATATTTTATAATAGAAGTAGTTATTTTTCTAATTTTATTAATAATTGGAGACAAAATATATGGAAAAATAAAAAATAGTTCAAATCAACGATTGAATAAAATTAAAACATACTTTCCCGAAGAGGAAAAGGATACTTTAATACAACTGCTTTACATGGTAATGATGGGACTGCTTTTTATTGACGTTTGTATAAAATAATTTTTTATGCAGCAGACAACTTTTATCTTTCAATATTTGACATTGCCCTTTCACTCTATATTGCAATAACCCTAGATAAAAAACCCCATAAAAATAAGATATTAATACTATTTTTAATACCCTTCGGTTCACAAACATTTATCATATTCGGAAAATCCCTTATCGGATTGATTGATTTAATACATATTCCCATACTTATCTACTTTATGTATTATTATTACAAGAGATTTATAGATCATGCACAAAAAAATGGATTGGGAATAACTGTGATACTGCTATTTTTAATAATCTTCATCAGTTTTTTTATAACCCAATATTCTGAATCAGTCAACCCCTTGGATTCCATTGTCATGGTTACAAACCAATTTACAAGTAATGGATATGCAATTTCAGGACAAACCATTTCCGGGAAATTAAATTCACTGTTTTTAGCCTGGGGAGGTTATTTGATATCAGGCCTAAGTACAGCTATCTTAACTGCCACAATTTTAACTAATCATTTCAACAGAAAAATAGATAAGATAAATGATAAATTAGATAGAATAGAAGAACAAACTAAGAAAAATTAGGGTATTGATTGATTTTACCATCTAAGCAAGAATGAATCCGGATTGTGCAACTTCCAGTTATCCTTTTAACTAGCCCCATATACTGTTGGCGTAATAATAGTGAAATTATCTACTATATTTTTGA
Source organism: Methanobrevibacter sp. (assembly GCF_045646045.1). Taxonomy (GTDB): domain Archaea; phylum Methanobacteriota; class Methanobacteria; order Methanobacteriales; family Methanobacteriaceae; genus Methanocatella. Next base: position 2,909 of record NZ_JAZRJY010000045.1, read on the forward strand.
TTTTTGTATAAATAATGGTAAAAAAAAGTAGCGGAATTATCCACTACTTTTTAGTGAATTTTGTTTCATAGGTAAAGAAGCAACCAAGTTTCATCAATTGACGACAAATTCTATTGAAGTATAGGCAGACTGTCTTCACTTTAGAATTGTCCCATACCATTCCCAAAACTAAAAAAAAATTCACACCCCTAAATTTTTTATCTGAATTAAAGAATAATGTTCATATTTTATAGAACTTTAATAATATTTATTATATAAAAATATAATAATTTTAAATGTAGAACATTAGGATATTTTTATTGAAACTTAATGATTATCTACACAATTTTAATATAGGGGATAAACAAATGAAGAAAATAAAAATTCTTCTTGTGTTGACTGTACTATTCATTTCTATTAGTGCTGTTTCGGCTGAAGGGAACTTTACAGCACTCCAAGATGAAATTAATTTAAGTACTGAGTGTGTAGAAATAACGCAAGATTATGTGTATAATAATGAGACTGATGCAAACATTAGTTATGGAATCACAATAGAAAAAAATGATTTTACTATAAACGGTAACGGACACACAATTGATGGTAACGGCCAAACAAGAATATTTAATATTATGGGAAATAACGTGACAATTAAAAACCTTAATATCATAAATGGAAAAGCTGTTTATGGAGGAGGTATTTTTATCAATCGCGGCATTGAACTTACAACTAACAATGTAACTTTTGAAAATAATAATGCCAGTGAGTTCGGCGGAGCCATTCTAAATTTGGGAGAGTATGAGAGTATCAATGACAAATTTACCAATAATTATTGTGTCAAAGGTGCTGCAATCTATAGTCAGGGAGAAACAAACATAAAAAATGGAACTTTCACTAGTGATATTGAATTAAAATGGGGTTTTATCAACATTTTTGCTTGTTCACTATTCATTGAAAATACAACTTTTGCAAATGCAACCTCCAAATATTCAACTGCGATTAATTCTGTTCAAGGTAAAATAAAAATTAAAAAATCTGATTTTTATAACTTGACTGCAATAATGACAGCAGGATCAATAGGAGTTAAATTACTTTTCGACGAAGTTGAGATAGAAAACTCTAATTTTATCAATACATGCTCCGGGAAAAATGGTGGGGCAATTTTTGCCGATGTTGGAGGTGAAAAAGGAGAAGGTAACGGAACTATTAAAATTATGAATTCCCAGTTCATTAATTGTTCTTCAGAATTTGGTGGAGCTTACCTTCAACTAGCAGGAAAATTAGTTATTGACAATACAAACTTTACTTTAAATAAAGCAGCATTTGATGGAGGATCCATTTATACTTCCTGGACAAATCAAGTCAATATTTCCAATTCAAGATTTTTTTCAAACAGAGGACTTTATGAAAATTTTTCAAATGGAGGTGCATGCTACTTTGATTTGGGAAAAATTATCATAGATTCCTGTACTTTTGAAAATAACGAAGCAAGCGAAGGTTCATCAATTTATGCATATGACTGCAAAATAGATTTATCCAAAAATTATTTTAATAATCCTGCAGAAAGTGGTGTAAGTATTTACACAGTATATGACAAATCATATACAGAAAGAGGTAATAATTTCACAAATGATGAATTATCCCTAAACAATACAAACTACGAATTGACTGTTGAATCATCCCAAATGAAATTTGATTTGATAAACAACACGATAAATGTGGTGACTCTTCCAAAAAGATTTGACTTACGTGATTGGGGATGGGTTTCCCCTGTTAAAAATCAGGGCTCTATGGGTGCTTGCTGGGCGTTTGGTGTAACAGCAGCACTAGAATCATCATTAATTAGGTTTACCAATATTACTTATGATTTTTCAGAAAATAACCTTCAAAATACTATGTTAAAATATTCAAAATACGGTGAAGAAATCTTTGATGAAGGTGGAAACGTATTTTTAGCAGCGAACTATTATTCCAGTTGGCTTGGTGTGTCACCTACTGAATTTGATACTTATGACGAACTTGGAAAAATATCTCCTTTAATTGCTACTCCACAGGATTTGCATATGAAAGATATGTTATTTATTTCAGGAAGAAAAAATTCAACAGATAACAATGGAATTAAAGAAGCAATACTTAAATATGGAGGTATAGCAGTAAATTATTTCCATGATGACCAATATTTAAACACTACAACATATGGATATTACAATAACAAAAATATAACTATGAATCATGTAGTATGTGCTGTTGGATGGGATGATGATTATCCTGCTTCATACTTCCCTACAACCGCTCCGGGAAATGGAGCATTCATCATAAAAAACAGTTGGGGAACTGAATTTGGAGATGATGGATATTTCTACATATCATATTATGATGTATCTTTCTGTACTGTTTTTGAATCTATGGGATTTATTTTGAAAAATACTGAAGATTATGATAAACTTTACCAACATGAAATCAGTACAAATTATAAAACAAAGAACAGCACATATTTTATGAACAAATATGTTGCAAAAGAAAATGAATTAATTGCAGCTGTTGGAACAATATTTAATAATAATAACCCCTATGAAATTTCAATATTCATAAATGGTGAAAATGTATACAATCAAAGCGGCATAAGCGATTACTATGGATATTCAACCATTAATTTAAATAAATGCATCCCAATTAAGATGGGGGATGAATTTTCAGTGATGATTAAAAGCAATAGTATGTATATGAGTACAATAAGGGGTCATGTAGAACCAAATGTCACATTTGTAAGTGATGATGGTAACAACTGGACAGATTTATCTGAAAATAATGAATCAGCAATTATAAAAGTTTATACTAAAAATTTACCTTTCTACACTGAAGATTTAGTAAAAATCTATAAAAATGATTCCCAATTTACTGCAGAAATTGGTGTTGCTAACGAAGCTGTAACCTTTGAAATCAATGGTGTAACATATACCAGAACCAGTGATGAAAACGGAACTGCAACAATAGCCATTAACTTAGAACCGGGAAATTACTCAATCAAAACAACATTCAACGGCACAACAGTTGAAAACACAATCACAGTATTGCCAACATTAATAGCTGAAAATCTAGTAAAATACTTCAGAAACGCTTCACAGTCCTACATTGACCTTATTGATGGTAAAGGAAATCCAGTTAGTGGAATTAACATTACCATGAACATCAATGGAGTATTCTACAATAGAACCACCAATGAAAACGGCACTGCAAGATTAAACATCAATCTAAACCCTGGAGAATACATCCTAACCGCAATCGATCCGTTAACCGGACTTATGATGTCATATAACATTACAGTATTGCCAACCATGAACGCAACCGATATGAAAATGACATATAAAGACGGCTCAACATTCAACGTAACAGTCATTGATGGTCAAGGAAAACCTCTGGATAAAGCTGCAGTAACATTCAACATAAACGGAGTTCTCTACATAAGATACACAGATTCCCAAGGAATAGCCAAACTAAACATTAACCTCATGGCAGGCGAGTACATCATCACTTCCGAATATGACGGAATGAAAATCGCAAACACAATTACAATCAAGGATTAATTTAATTAATCCTTTCTTTTTATTTTTTTGGATTATTTACAAGAAGTTTTTAAAAATTTCATTTTCACCTAAGAAAACACATAATTTCTAAATAATTGCATAATATCATAAATTTTTTGAAAAATTTTAACCATAACGAAATATTTTAAAATAATCTTTGTTGTACATCAATATAGCTGGGTTCATTGACTTCCTTTACAGCATCACCCTCATTAACTTCACCAATCAGCAATGGCAAATCCAGATTGTGCTATTTCTGGTTCCTTTTGACCAGCTTCATGTTGGTGTTGGCATATATTAATTATTGACTATTTGAATTACATTATTTTCAAATAATTTCTCATTTTCAAAAACTATTTTTAAATGATGTTTAAATCACAACCCCCTGTTTATATCTGACAAAATTGATAAATTTTATATTTTATAATATCAAAATTATATATATTAAGATAAATTGGGGATTTTTTTTGAATTATTGTACAGTTAAATTTAAATTTGATTTCATTAATGATGAATTGCTAAATGATTTTTTTGATAATGTTAAATATTTATTGAATTTCCAATTCGATGATGATTCAAACATATTTTTCATTGATAGTGATGTGGAATATCAGATTAAGGATGTTTCTAATTTAGATTCTGAGAATATTGAAATAATTACAAACTCTTTTTTTAATTTTGTTTTTGAAGATACTTTCAATGTTTTTTTATATAAGTTTCTTGTTTTAAAGAATAAGGATAAATTTACAGTTTTAGCAATTATTCATCCTTCAATATTCAATTACTCCTCAGTAAATGATTTTTATGAATTATTTAATGATGTGGACAATGTTCGTGACGAAAATTATTTAATCAATGTTTATAAAGATGTAAAAAATTACTTGAATTCCTCCGATTATGATAATGATTCTGATTATTGGAAAAATATCAAATCAAATGCAAGCGATTACGTAAAATTCCATAATCTAAAATCAAATAATTATAAATGCCATAAAATTGAGATTGATGCGGAATCTGTTTCAAGTTTCATTAACAATCAGGATTGTTCCATATTTAATTTTTATGCAAGTGTCTTTTCACTGTATATTTCCCGTATAAACAGACAAAAGGGTTGTTTGTTGAAAACTAGTATTCTTTCAAAAGGTTTTGATTTAAAAACAATTTTAAAAATTGATTTGAATAGTGACAGCAGATTTGTGGATTATTTACATCAATTCACTTCCATTTATGATGAAGCAGTCAGCCATACTAAAATAAGCATAGAGAATTTTATGGATGAAGATTTGTCTTATTATTCCATTTATGATTTTTCCAACTTAAATGAAAACATATGCATTTATAACGGTGATGATTCCGCTTTGACATTGAATATTTATAATGACTATTTGGAAATTGTTTATAATGCAGATTTATTCTCAGATATTTACATTCAGCACATGGCAGATAATATCAAATCCATGATTAATAATGTTATTGAGTTTCCAGATTATCTCTTAAATGAGGTCAACATTCTTTCGGATAACGAAAAAAAATTACTTTCCAATTTCTGCAAAGGAGAAGATGCGGATGTTGATGAAGATTTATTGATTGCCAGATATTTCCGTCAGCATGCACTTGAAAATCCCGATGCAATTGCTGTTGATGATGGTGTAAATCAGGTTAGCTATGGTGAGCTTGAAAAATCCAGTAATTCCATTGCAAATGACTTATTTAAAAATTACAATATTTCTTTAAACAGTCATGTTGGTCTGATATTGCGTCGTAATTATCATTATCCTGAATTGGTTTTGGCCTTAAATAAGATAGGGGCGGTTTTCATTCCAATAGATCCAATATATCCTGCCAAGCGTATTGAACATATGTTGGATATTTCTGAAGCAGAATGCATTATCACTGATAAAGATATTGCAGGCAAATTTGATTTTAATTTGAATACGATTTGTATTGAAGATTTAAATTCTGATGGTGAAGTTGATTTTGAGATAATGGCTACTGGTGAGAATTTATTTTCCATCATGTTTACATCAGGCACCACTGGTCTTCCTAAAGGAGTAAAAGTCACCAATCATCAAGTGACAGGATTATTCGAGTCCTTTAAAAATATTTTTTCTTTTTCTTATGGTGAGATTATTGGCTGTTATTTGAGTTTTAGTTTTATTGCATCTTATGTGATTTTTCTTGCGTTTCTTTTTGGCGGCGGCTGCAGGATATTCAATGAGAATGAGCAGAAAGACATTTTATCATTGATGAAAATTCTTAAAGAGAATCCTATGAACAGTCTGTTTTTACCTCCGGCCCTTGCTGTTCCAATTTTGGAAAGTGGTGATATAAAATTGGATTATCTTGTTTTGGCTGGAGGAAAATTAAAAGAGTTAAGCAAAAGGGAAAGAAACACTCGATTAATAAATTTTTATGGTACAACTGAAATTATATTTGGAGTTACCAAAGTTTATGATTTTAAAGACATCGAAGATGATAATTTGCCTATTGGCAGGCCGGTTACTAATACGAATGTCTATATTTTAGATGAATATGCCAATCAGATGCCTATTGGTGTTCCCGGTGAGATTTGTGTTTCAAGTGATTATATAAGTCCTGGATATTACAATAACTCTGAATTGACAAATGAAGTTTTTGTAGATAATCCTTACTGTGACAGTGAAAAAAATAAAATAATGTATCGTACAGGCGATATTGGTTTTTATAATTTTGATGGGGATATTGAAATCATTGGTCGTGAAGACGACCAGTTGTCTGTTAGAGGATTTCGTATTGAATCTAGTGAAATTCTAAATATTGTTAATGGCATTCCTGAAATTGATAATGTTTATTTGGATGTGGAAAATGACACTCTTGCTTTATATTACACAACAAATGCTGAAATAGATATTAATTTTATTAAGGGGAAGTTAATGGATGAATTGCCAAGTTATATGCTTCCATCACTGTTCATGGAATTGGAAGAGATTCCTCTAAACATGAACGGTAAAATAGACAAGGTAAGATTGAAAAAGATGTCCAAAGTAAACTCCGAGATGGATATTGAAGATGAGGTGCTGGCCGGTGTTGTTGATGCATTTAAAGAGGTTCTAGATGCTGATTTGGTTTTAGTTGATGATAATTTTGTTGAATTGGGTGGAAATTCATTATCTGCAATGAATTTACAAATTTTATTAAGAAAAAAATTTTATGCAAACATTTCCTCACAGGAGATAATTGAACTTTCAACACCGAATAATATTAGTGATTATATCAAATCTAATTTTAAAGGCACATCATGTATTAATGAGGTTAAATATACTTTTGATGAAGGATGTCCATTGTTAGAATCTCAATTAAATGTTTATTTGGATGAAATGACTCACGATATGGGAACAAAATATAACAATCCGTTTATAATTGAATTCAATAATAAATATTCTGCTGACCAAATCAGAAATGCTTTAATTAAATTGCTTGATGTGCACCCTATTTTAAAAGGAAGAATAATACTTGGAAAAGACGAAATGCCGTCATGCATTTTCGATGCAAAACCGGAAATCCAAGAAAAATCTTTAAATGATATTCAATCTTTTGTAAGACCATTTGATTTGGAAAAATGCTTATCCAGATTTTTAATAATGGTTGAAGAGGATTCTACCAAGTTATGCATGGATATTCATCATGTGATTTTCGACGGTTCATCCATCAATATTCTGTTAAATGATTTATATTCTATATTAGATGGTAAAAATGTTGATTTTGTTGATGATGGAATTTTAAGACAAATTTCATTTGAGGAAGATCTCCCTTCAGATTATATGGATGAGGCTAAAACTTTCATGACCAATATGCTGGCTGATAGGGATGAAGTTCAGGAATTAATGCCTAGCATTGGTGGTGATGCGGAATTTAATTATATAAATACGTTTGATATTGATGGAAATGAACTGAATGGTTTTTTACAAGATCATTCCATTACCCGTAATCAATTTTTTTCAAGTGTTTTTGCATATACATTATCCAGATTTACAGGTTCTTCCAAAGTTCTTTTCCATATTCTTGAAGACGGTAGGGGTAACATTGACCTTTTCCAATCAGTGGGAATGTTTGTCAAAACATTACCTATTATCATAGATTGCAAAAATCAAGCTGTTGATTCCTTTTTAGAATATTCCAGTGGTTTGGTAAATACTGTTATGAAGTATGACATGTATCCTTTCCGTTTATTGGCTAATGAATTTGACTTGAATTTTGACATTTCATTCCAATATGCCCATAATCTGTTTTCCACTTTACTGGATAAAGATGAATATGGATATTGTGTAAATGATTTAGAACATGATCCTGAAGGTGATTTGACATTCTTTATTTTCGATGCTGATGATGATAAGTTAGGAATCAGGATTTTACACTCAGATAAATACTCAAACGCTTTCATTGAGAGATTTACTAAAACTTATACAATAATTTTACAGGAAATGCTCAATGTTGATAAACTTGAAGAGATTAATTATACTGGTGATGATGATTTAAATCTTTTAGACAGTTTTAATGAGACAGATCATGATTTAGAATATGATTGTGTCTTGGATGCTTTCAATAGCCAATTGATTGAAAATCCAGACAATGTTTTAACATTAAGTGATGATGCGAGCTATACATATTCTCAAATTGCATATATTGTAAATAGCTTAAATTCATTATTAAAGCAACATGAAGTTTTAGCTAATGATACTGTTACTGTTTTTGTCGACCGTAGTCATTGGACCCTCATAACTGCCTTAAGCTGCTTATCTCAAGGTATTACTTATGTTCCGATTGATGAAAACCTTCCAGATAAGCGTATTGAGTTCATGATAAGGCAATCAAAAACAAAAGCCATAATTGTAACAGACACATTCCAAAAACGTACCGAAAAAATTGATGATGAATCAAATCTGAATTTAAATATAATCAACATTTCATCTTTGCTGGATGATGTTAAAACATCAAGTCATGTGGATTATGTTGATTCTGGCGTTAATGATGTAGCCTGTATTCTCTATACATCAGGAACAACAGGAAAACCTAAAGCAGTGCAGATGACTAATCTAGGTATCTTAAATCTCATAGAGTATTATGTTGCAAGCACTGAATTTGGACCAGATGATGTTTTGGGAATTTTCGCTTCTGTTGGTTTTGATGTTTCTTTAGAGCAGTTTGCATCAGTATTTACAGGCGGGTCACTAACATATGTTCCAAATGACATTAAACTAAACATTTATAAATTAAATGAGTATTTCATCAAATATGGAGTAACACATACCTTAATTACAACCCAAATAGCAAAATTATTTGTTAATACAATATCCAACACGTCTTTGAAGTATTTGCAAACTGCAGGTGAAAAATTGGGTAGCATTGTTCCTCCAAAGAACTACATTTTAAGTGATGTTTATGGACCGACTGAAGCCAATTACATTACTTCTATTGATGTTGATAAAAAATTGGATGATTCATCAGTTGGTATGCTGAACTGGAACACTAAAGCTTATATTTTAGATAAAGAACTGCGAAGAATTCCATTAGGTGCCGTTGGTGAAATTTATTTATCCGGATATCAAACAACCAAAGGATACTTTAAAAATCCTGAAGAAAACGAAAAGGCGTTATTCCAAAATCCATTCGATGGCAAAATCAAGGGCTATAATATAATGTATAAAACCGGTGATTTGGGAAGATATTTACATGATGGAAGCATTGCCATTATAGGAAGAGCAGATTCCCAGGTTAAAATCAGAGGAAACCGTGTTGAACTATCTGAAATTGAACAAACAATAAGACACATTGATGAAATTAATGATGTAACTGTTCAAACAGTTAAAAACGACCAAAATAATGAATTAGTTGCATATGTAGTTGCCCCTAATTTTAAAGGAAACATAATTGAGTATGTTAAAGATTATATAAAACAATGCAAACCAGAATATATGGTTCCTTCATTTGTTGTTCCAATTAATGAAATTCCATTGAATGTGAACGGTAAAGTGGATAAACGTTTATTACCTGAAATTGATGTAGATGATTTACGAAGCGAATATGTAGCTCCAAGAAATAAATTAGAAAAGGATATCGTCAATGCATTTGAAGAAGTATTTAACCGTGAAAAGATTGGTATTTATGATGATTTCACACAACTTGGAGGGGACTCCTTAACAGCAATTAAATTATTGACAATACTTGGAGATTACAACCTTTCTGCAGGAGATATCTTAAGTTTACATACCCCTCAAGCAATTGCAGATAACATTAATAAAAATAATGTTGAATTTGACTTAGAGGTTTATTCAATAGATTCCGGATGTCCTCTAAATGAAGCTCAATTGAATATTTACCTTGACATTGTTGTAAATGAGAAAACAGATGCATATCTTCTTCCAACATATATGGAATTTTCAAATGATTATGAGTTAAATGAAATAACTGATGCATTAAATAAAATGTTTGAAGTCCACCCTATCTTAAATATGTGCATTAGTGATGAATATGATGTTCCATATATGGTAAGGAATTCCAAACCACAGATTATTGTCGAGACTGATGTTGATTATGATTTTATTATAGAATTCTTAACCCAGTCATTTGATCTGCATGACAGTCTGTGCAGATTTTTGGTCATTGAAAATGATGACTCATATGATTTGTACGGTGCCTTCCACCACATCATTTGTGATGCAAAATCATGTGCTATATTCAAAGAGAATTTGCTAGCAATTCTTAACGGACAAACACTTGGAATTGATGATTCATTTCTAAAGGTTTCAGCATTTGCACAGAAAATTCAGGAATCTGAACTTTTCATTAAAGCCCATGATTTTTATTATAATATGCTTGTTGAATGTAATGAAGCAGGAATATTATTAGATAGCATTGGTGCAGACGGACCTAGCTCAGCCCAAATCGACTTGGATTTAGACGGTAGCATATTCTTAAACCCACCCCACATTAATGAAAATGTGCTATTCACAAGTGTTTTCGCTTATACATTATCTCGATTCACAGGCAATGACAAAGCATTATTCAACATTATAGATAATGGAAGGAGTAGGTTTAATAATTACAATGCCATAGGCATGTATGTAAATACACTTCCACTATTGGTAGATTGTAATAATAGAGATATTCCATCATTTATTGAGTACATATCTTCTTTAGTTTATGAAGCCCAGAGTTACAACTATTACCCATTTAGATTACTTGCTAATGAACATGATATTGACGCCAATATTCTATTCCAATTCATTCCGGAATGGATAGATACTGATGATAATAACATACATGAAGTTTATGAAAAATTAGGTATTTTAAGGAATATGAATGACTTAAATGCTGATTTAACATTCGAAGTTCTTAAAAAAGACAGTAAATACTATTTGAATGTAATTTATTGCGATAAATACTCCAGCGATTTTATTAATCATTTCATACAGTCATATAAATTGATTTTACATGGAATACTTAATGCAAATAAGCTAAGCAACATTAATTATACTTCAAATGAAGATATTAAACTGCTGGATGATTATAACAATACAGAACATAATCTGATTTATGATGATATTTTAGATGCTTTTAATGATAATCTGGCTCAATATCCGGATAGACCAATAGTGTCCATGAATAATAATCTTTATAGTCATGCAGAGTGTGCATTTATTGCATTCAAGATTGCTGAATTATTAAAACAAGCTGGAGTTAATGTTGATGATTGTGTTGCCTTTGTATGTGAACGTTCTGAATGGTATTTATTCAATGTTTTATCAGTATTGTCTATTGGTGCCGTTCCTGTTCCTATAGACAATAATCTTCCTGATAAAAGAATTGAATTCATGATAAAAGATTCAAATTCAAAAGTTATCATTACTGATAATGATAATTATAATCGTTTACATGATTTATCTAGCGATAGAATTTTTGTGAATGTTTCTAGTATTGTTGAAGAGGATATTGGTACTTTATCAGATTTGCCCGTTGTTTATGGTGATTTGGCAGGTATTCTTTATACCAGTGGTACTACAGGCATACCAAAAGGTGTAAAAATCACTAGAAAATCTGTTCTTAATTTAGCTGCTCATTATACAGATGCTCAAAACTTAACCAATGAAGATAGTTATGCACTGTATCCGTCAATTGGTTTTGATGCAGGATATAAATCAATATTCAAAGTTTTATATTCTGGTGCTCAATTAGTCATCATACCTGAAGACATCAAATACGATATGGATAAATTAAATGAATACCTCATTGAAAATAATGTTGGGCATGTATTCATAACTACCCAAGTAAGTAAACTATTCATGCAAAGTGTTAATAATACTTCATTGAAGGTTTTATCAGTAGGAGGAGAGAAATTAGGCGAATTCGAAAGACCAAAAAACTACATTGTAATGGATGACTACGGACCAACAGAAGCATTTGCGTTTATCACATCAATAGATATCTCCCAAAAAACTGATGATACATCAATTGGTATTTTAAATTACAACTCCAAAGCTTATGTTTTAGACCAGGAAAGCAGGCGTGTACCTTGTGGCGCTGTGGGAGAATTATACTTGGCAGGCCATCAAATAGCTGATGGATATTTAAACCGTGAAGAAGAAACGGTTAAATCATTTGTTGACAATCCATTTGATGGTGGCATAATGTATCGTACGGGCGATATGGTAAGGATGTTGCCGGATAATACATTAGCTATTGTGGGTCGCCGTGACAGTCAAGTTAAAATCCGAGGAAACCGTGTAGAACTATCCGAAATAGAATCCGTCATCCGTGAAATAGATTATGTCAGTGACATTACTGTACAAACAATAAAACACGATACAAATAATGAAATTGTCGCTTATGTTGTTGTAAACAATGATTTGGATGAAATGGAGTTAAAAAATTCAATTTGCGATTATGTTTCTAAACATAAACCAGAATACATGGTTCCATCATATGTTATCAAATTAGACGAAATTCCTTTAAACGTTAATGGTAAAGTAGATAAGCGTGCTTTGCCTGAAATCAATCTGACCAGTTTGCGTGCTGAATATGTGGCTCCAAGAAACAAAGTAGAAAAGGATATTGTTGACGCATTTGAAAAGGTATTCGGTCAGAATAAGAT
>NZ_JAZRJY010000046.1:0-4524 GCF_045646045.1 Methanobrevibacter sp.
ATTTAATTATCTTAAAAGAGTTGGAACAATGGCGATTTTAAGAAGTAAAGAAATTTGGGACATGGAAGTTGATGAGATTCAAGAAAAATTAGTTGAACTCAGAACTGAATTATCCAAAAATGTTTCTAAAAGTGCAGCTGCCGGGGTTAATGAAAACCCTGGAAAAATTAGAGAATTAAAAAGAACAATTGCTCGTGTTCTTACAATATTGAATGAAAAACAGAAGGAGAATTAAATGTCAAAAATCTGTGATGTATGTGGGCTTCCTGAGGAACTTTGTGTCTGTGAAGAAATTGCACGTGAAGTTCAGGCTGTAAAAGTTTTTACAGTTAGAAGAAGATTTGGAAAACTCATGACTATTATCGAAGGTATCGATGAACATGATATTGATATCAAAGAGCTCACTAAAACTCTTAAAGCAAAATGTGCTTGTGGTGGAACCGCTAAAAACAGTCAAATAGAACTTCAAGGTGATCATAAGGTCAAAGTTAAAGAAGTTTTATCTGATATGGGTTTCTCATCTGATACAATTGAAATTCGTGAATCTAAGAAAAATAATAAAAAAAGAAGATAATCCTTCGATATATTCAATAAAATTTTATAATTTTTCTGCATGATTTATTATAAATGTTTTAGTTAAGAGATTTGGGAAAATGATTACTACAAAAAATTTGGTACATCATGAGTTCATCGGATTAAATGTCGATGTTAAAAGTAAAACGAATAAATCTCTTAATTTATATGGAATTATTATAGATGAGACAAAAAACACCTTTAAAATTGAATCTGATGGGCAGGAAAAAATAATTCCCAAAAAAGGTTCAATTTTCACTTTCGAAATTCCGTCTGGTGAAAAAGTAGAAGTGATTGGTGATATTTTGTCAATTCGTCCTGAAGATAGAATAAAAAAAAGGTTTAAAAAAATTTAAATGGTGATAATATGGTTGGGCTTAATGTTCAAGAACCAGAAACTACATGCGATGATCCTAATTGCCCTTTCCACGGTACTTTACCTGTAAGAGGTCAAGTCCTTGAGGGTGTTGTTGTTAGTAACAAAGCAGAAAGGACCATTAGTGTCGAACGTAGTTACTATAAATTCATTAGAAAATATGAAAGATATGAAAAAAGAAAATCTAAAATCAATGTTCACAAACCAGATTGTTTAGATGTGAATGTTGGAGATTCTGTAAAAGTTGCAGAATGCAGACCATTAAGTAAAACTAAACACTTTGTTTTAGTTGAGGTTAAAGGAGAGTAAATAATATGAAACCATTAACATCTAGTATATCTAAAGCATTACCAATTGGAGCAAGACTCCAATGTGTTGACAATACTGGTGCACGTGAAATCGAAATTATTTCCGTTAAAGGATTTAAAGGTGTAAGAAGAAGATTAGACGTTGCTGGTGTTGGAGATTTAGTTGTTGCTTCTGTTAAAAAAGGTACTGCTGATATGAGAAGAGAAATTGTTAATGCAGTTGTTATCAGACAAAAAAAGGAATATAGACGTGCTGATGGTCTTCGCGTTAAATTTGAAGATAATGCGGCTGTTATTATTACTCCTGAAGGAATATTAAAAGGGTCTGAAATTAGAGGACCTGTTGCTAAAGAAGCAGCAGACAGATGGCCTAGTGTAGGTAGTGCAGCAAATATTTTAGTATAGGTGAAAAAATGTCAATACAACCAAGAAAACAAAGAAAAGCTCTTTATAATGCTCCTGCTCATGCACGTGGTAAATATTTAAGTGCTACTTTAAGTAAAGATTTAAAAGAAAAAATAGGCAAAAAATCTTTACCATTAAGATCAGGGGACAAAGTTAGAGTTCTCCGTGGAGATTTCAAAGGACACGAAGGAGAAGTTCTCGACGTTGATTACGGTTCATACAAAGTAACTATTGAAGAAGTTACCTTATCAAAACCTGACGGAACTGCAGTTTTCCTTCCAGTTGATCCATCTAACTTAATGATTATTGATGCTGATACAAAAGACGATAGAAGAATAAAAAATAGAGGAGATAATTAAAATGGCTAAAATGGGATCTAGAAAACATCTTAAAAGATACAAAGCGCCTAAAACTTGGCCAATTCATCCTAAAGAAGATACCTGGACAGTAAAACCTTCCGCAGGTTCTCATGCTATTGTTGATGCTATTCCATTAACTTTAGTTATCAGAGATATCTTAAAATTAGCTGATAACTCTAGAGAAGCTAAAAGGATCATCAACTCAGGTAATGTTTTAGTAGATGGCAGAGTTATTAAAGATTATAAATTCCCAGTAGGATTCCAAGATATTGTGGAAATTCCAAAAACTGGTGAAGTTTATAGAGTTCTTTTAGATACTAAAGGAAGATTACAATTACACCCAATTGATGAAAATGATACTAAATTAAGTAAAATTGTTGATAAAACCACTATCAAAGGTGGAAAAATCCAATTAAACTTACATGATGGTAAAAACATAATCCTTGAAGAAAATGATTATGCTGTTGGGGATGTAATTAGTTTAAAAGTACCTGAACAAGAAATTAATGAAGTTTATCCTTTAGAAATTGGTGCTACTGTTCTTGTTACTGGTGGTAAACACACCGGAGAATTAGGTACTGTAAGTGAAATTATTGAAAATAAATCATCTAACCCTAATACTATTATTATTGAAAATAGTGCTAAAGATGAATTTTTAACTTTAAAAGATTATGCATTTGTAGTTGGTAGCGATGCTCCAGCAATTTCTTTATTGGAGGTTAATAAATGAACCCAATGAATGAAGTTAGAATCGAAAAAGCTACTGTCAGTATTGGTGTAGGAGAAGCAGGTGAAAAATTATCCCGTGCTATTACTCTTTTAGAAGAAATGTTTGAACAAACTCCTGTTAAAACTTTCTCAACAGTAACTAACCCAGAATGGGGTATTAGAAAACGTCAACCAATTGCATGTAAATTAACTTTACGTGGAGAAAAAGCTGACAGAGCAATTGATATGGTTTTAGAAGGAATCAGCAGAAACATTAAACCTACCCAATTTGATGCTCAAGGTAACCTTTCATTCGGTATTAAAGAGCACATTGATATTCCTGGAATGAAATATAATCCAGATATCGGTATCTTCGGTATGAATGTTTCAATTACTTTTGAAAAACCTGGTTACAGAATATCCAGAAGAAAAATTAGACAAAAGAAAGTTCCTCAAAAACATAGAATTACTAAAGAAGAAACCATGAAATATATGGAAGAAAACTTTAATGTTAATTACGTAACTGAAATAATTGAATAGGTGATTAGTTTGCCAAGAAAATATGGAAAAGCAGCAAAAAAATGTGCTCGTTGTGGAGACCATTCTGCTATGATCAGTAGATATGGATTAAATTTGTGCAGACAATGTTTTAGGGAAATTGCTCCTAAAATTGGATTTAAAAAATATAATTAAGGTGTTATGATATGAGTCTTATGGATCCTCTCGCAGATGCTTTAACTAATATTAGAAATAACGAATTGCAAGTAAACGATTCATGTGTTATTTCTCCCGCATCCAAATTAATTGGAGAAGTTTTAAGCACAATGCAAAAAGAGAATTATATTGGTAACTTTGAATACATCGATGACAATAGAGCAGGAAAATTCACAGTAGAATTACTCGGTAACATTAACAAATGTGGTGTTATCAAACCTCGTCACGCTGTAAAAAAAGATGAATTTGAGAAATTTGAAAAAAGATATTTGCCAGCAAAGAATTTTGGTATTTTAATCGTCACAACTCCTGAAGGAATTATGACTCACTATGAGGCTAAAGAAAGAGGAATTGGTGGACGTTTGTTGGCTTACATGTATTAGGTGATATAATGGTAGTAGCTGCAGCTATAAGGGAAAATATTGAAATCCCTGAAGGCGTCGAAGTTATAATTGAAAATAATGAGGTCACTGTTAAAGGACCTAATGGAGAAAACTCCAGAAAATTTACTTATCCTAATGTAAGTATTAAAAAAGAAGAAAATGAAGTTGTTTTGGAAACAGCATTTCCTAAAAAGAAAGATAAAGCAATGATAGGAACTACTAGAGCACACATTAACAATATGATTATTGGTGTTACTGACGGTTTCGAATATCATATGAAAATTGTATTTGCTCACTTTCCAATGACTGTAAAAGCTGAAAAAGATATCGTAACTATTGATAATTTCCTCGGGGAAAGACACCCAAGAACTGCTAAAATCGTAGGTAGTGCTAAAGTAGCAGTTAAAGGTGATGAGGTAACAATTACTGGTATCAACAAGGAACATGTTGGTCAAACCATGGCTAACTTAGAACAAGCAACTAAAATTAAAGGAAGAGATCCTAGAGTATTCCAAGACGGAATATACTTAATTAGCAAAGAATAAATTGGTGATTATAATGGCTAATAAAAGATTTAAAAGACAAGAATATGCTCGTTATAAAAAACTTGGAATAAAATGGAGACGCCCTAGAGGTAAAACAAGTAAAATGAGAAGATATGAAGCAGGAAAACCAGACATGCCTGCTATTGGATACAG
>NZ_JAZRJY010000047.1:0-9429 GCF_045646045.1 Methanobrevibacter sp.
GAATCATTTATAGCAAATCCTTTCGATAATGGTGAGGATTATAATGTATTATATCGTACGGGAGATATGGTTCGCATATTGCCTGACGGAACATTGGGAATTGTTGGACGTAGAGACAGTCAAGTAAAAATCAGAGGAAACCGTGTAGAATTATCAGAAGTTGAAGCGGTAATCCGTGAATTGGACTATATTGAAGATATTACAGTACAAACAATTAAACATGATGACAATTATGAATTGGTGGCTTATGTGGTGTCTGATGGATTTGATGAAGATACTCTTAGAAATAATATATGTGAATATGTTGGTGAGTTTAAGCCTGATTATATGGTTCCTTCACATGTTATTAATTTAGACCGTATTCCTTTAAACGTTAACGGTAAGGTGAATAAACGTGAGCTTCCTGAAGTTGACTTTGATGGCTTGCAGGTAGAATATGTTGCACCGACAACACAGGCAGAAAGAGAAATTGTAGATGCATTTGAAATTGCATTTAATCGGGAAAACATTGGTATTCATGATGATTTTATAGCTTTGGGTGGTGATTCATTAACTGCCATTAAATTAGTTTCACATTTAAATGATTATGATATTTCAGTAGCTGATATTTTAAGTTTACATACCCCTTATGCTATTGCTAAAAATATTAAGGAATTTTCATTAGATTTGGATATTTATGATTTAGATTCTGGTTGTCCTTTAAATGAGTCTCAGTTAAATGTTTATTTGGATATTTTGGCTAATGATAAGGTGGATGCTTATCTTATTCCGTTAGTTATCGATATTTCCGGAGAATATTCTATTGATTCTGTTGTTGATGCTTTGGAGGAGATGTTTAATGTCCATCCAATTTTGGGCATGAGGATTAATAATGAATTTGATGTTCCTTATTTAGTTAAAGGTTCTGATCCTAGCATTATTGTTAAATCAAGTACTGGTGAGGATTATATTTATGAATTCTTGACTCAACCATTTGATTTGCAAAATAGTTTATGCAGATTTTTAATTGTTGAAAAAGATGATGGATATAAATTATTTGCTGTTTTCCATCATATTATATTTGATGCTTTATCTCAAACAGTATTTAAAAAAGATTTACAGAGCATTCTTGATGAAGAGGATATTGATGTGGATTATGCTTTTATAAAAATTTCAGCTTTCAATAAACAAATACAAAATATGCCGGAGTATGTTGAAGCCAGTGAATATTATGAATCTTTATTATGTGATGTTGATGATAAGGGCATTTTATTGGATAGTGTATTATCTGATGGACCAGGTGTTAGAAATATTAACTTGGATTTGGATTCAGATTTATTTAAGTCATTTATAAAACAGTATGGGGTTAGTGAAAATGTTTTATTTACAAGTGTTTTTGCATATACATTGTCTCGTTTTGTAGGCAGTGATTCTGTATTGTTTAATATTATTGAAAATGGAAGGGACAGACTTGGTATTTTTGATTCTATCGGTATGTTTGTTAATACTTTGCCTTTATTTGTTAATTGTAAAGAACAAAGCATTGATTCATTTATGGAATATCTTTCACAATCAATTTACAGTGCTATGAAATATAATTACTATCAATTCAGATTACTTGCAAATGAATATGCTGTTGATTCCAACATCATATTCCAATACTTACCGGAATGGACAACTGATATTGGATATTCTGATAAAGATGTGTCTGAAAATACTGGAAAAACAGATATTTTTGCTGATATGGATGATTTTATTACAGATTTTAATGTTAATGTTGTTCAGGAGAATAATGATTATATTTTAAATGTTAATTATTCTGATAAATATTCATCAGGCTTTGTTTCACGATTTATGGAATCCTATAAATTAATCTTACAGGATATGCTTAGTGTTGAGAAATTAAGCGATATTAATTATATTACTGCAGAAGATATTGTCCTTTTAGATAGTTATAATGGTACTGAGCATTCTTTAGGTTATGATGATATTTTGGATGCTTTTAATGATAATTTAAGCGATAATCCTGATAAATGTCTTGTTAAATATAATGATTTGTCCTATACTTATGGGGAAGGTGCATTTATTGCAGATAAGATAAATAATTCCCTAAATGATATTGGTGTCGATATTGGAGATAAAGTTGCTTTCTTGGTTGAAAGGTCAGAATTATACATGTTTTCAGTTTTAGGTATTTTGTCTGCTGGTGCAGTTTATGTTCCTTTGGATGATGCTCATCCGGACGAACGTATGGAGTTTATATTGAACGATACAGAATCTAAAGTTTTAATTGTAAGTGATAAAACATATGAACGTGTGAAAGAATTGGCAAGTGATATCACTATCTTAAATATATCTGATAATGTTAAAGGAAGAATTGGCAGATTATCTTCTTTGCCGGTTAATTATGGTGATTTGGCTTGTATTTTATATACTAGCGGTACTACTGGTGTTCCTAAAGGTGTTAAAGTCACTAGAAAATCAATACTTAACCTTTCTGAATCTTATATGGACAGCTGCGGTTTTAATGGGGATGATGTTTATGGTTTATTTGCATCAATTAGTTTTGATGCTGCTTCACAGGCCATATGTCAAACAGTCTATGCAGGTGCATCTTTATCAATTGTTCCTGATGAAATTAGGTTTGACATTAATGAAATGAATAATTATTTCATCAGACATGGAGTTACACATACCATGATTACTACGCAGGTGGGTAAACTCTTTATAGAAAATATTGTGGATACTTCAATAAGAGTTTTAACTTTGGGTGGTGAAAAATTAGGTCAGGTTGTAAATTCCAATAAATATCAATTGATTGATGGTTTTGGACCTACAGAAACATTTGCATTTATCACATCAATAGATAATTCAGATAAAGTGGACTATTCGTCAATTGGTGTATTAAACTACAACACTAAAGCGTATATTTTAGATGATGAATTTAGAAGAACACCTGTCGGGGCAGTTGGGGAATTATATTTGGCAGGATATCAAATTGCTGACGGATATTTAAATCGTGAAGACGAAACAAACAGGGCATTTATGAATAATCCGTTTAATGATAATAACAGTTACAATGTTTTATACCGTACGGGAGATATGGTAAGGTTGCTGCCTGATGGATCTTTGGCTATTGTTGGCCGTCGTGACAGCCAGGTTAAAATCAGAGGAAACCGTGTAGAACTCTCTGAAGTCGAATCGATTATTCGTGAATTGGATTACGTGGATGATGTTACTGTTCAAACAGTTAAAAATGATGCCAATAATGAGTTAGTGGCTTATGTTGTAACATCAAAGGATATGGATGAGGATGCTCTTAAAGAAGATATTTGTAATTATGTTATAAAATACAAACCGGATTATATGCTTCCTTCATATGTGGTGAAATTGGAAGAAATTCCGTTAAATATTAATGGTAAAGTGGATAAACGTACTCTTCCTAAAGTTGACTTTAACCTCTTGCAGGCGGAATATGTTCCACCGACAACACAGGCAGAAAAAGAAATTGTATATGCATTTGAAAGTGTATTTAATCAAGAAAATATTGGTATTTACGATGATTTTGTCCGTTTAGGTGGTGATTCATTAACTGCCATTAAATTAATTTCTCATTTAAAAAATTATAATATTACGGTTGCAGATATTTTAAGTTTACACACACCAAAAGCAATAGCCGAAAATATTAAAGAAAATGATTATAATTTAGATATTTATTCTTTGGAGAGTGGCTGTCCTTTAAATGAATCTCAATTAAATGTATATCTAGACATTATCGCTAATGATAAATTTAATGCCTACCTTATTCCTCTTTTCACTAAAATTTCTAAAGATTATGCGATTAATGAGTTGTTTGAAGCTTTAAATAAAATGATGGATATTCATCCTATTTTAAATATGTGTATTGATGATGATTTCGATGTTCCTCATTTGGTAAAAGGTAAAATGGCAGATATTTATGTTAAATCAGAAATTGATGAAGAATCAATAAATGAATTTTTAACAAAAGGATTTAATTTACATGAATCATTATGCAAATTTTTAATAGTTGAAAACGATGATGATTATGATTTGTTTGCAGTTTTCCATCATTTAATTTTTGATGGATTATCAAATATTGTGTTTAAAAATGATTTATTAACAATTCTTGATGGAGGAAGTCTAGAAGAGGATGTTTCATTTTTAAAAATATCTGCATTCAATAATGAAATTCAAAAAAGAGAAGAATATGATGATGCAAAAGAATTTTATAATATGATGCTGTCTGACAGTGATGATGCAGGTAGTTTACTGGATTGTGTTTTAAATAATGGTCCAGGTATTTCAAAAATTAAATTGGATTTTAATGAGTATGAATTTGATAAATTCCTCAAAGACAACAACATTAGTGAAAATGTTTTATTCACAAGTGTCTTTGCTTATACCTTGTCCAGATTTGTAGGAAGCGATAATGCATTATTTAACATGATTGAAAATGGACGTGATAGATTTAATAATTTCAACTCAATAGGCATGTATGTAAACACTCTGCCGTTATTGGTTGATTGTAAAAATGAAAAAATTCCAAAATTCATGGATTATATTTCTGATTTGATTTATAAAGTCATGAGATACAATTATTATCCATTCAGAGTACTGGCCAAAGAATATGGTATTGATTCCAATATTCTATTCCAATTTATGCCTAGATGGGTTAATGGAGATATAAAAAATGTGGATGACGATGATTTAAAATTATCAGAAATGGTTCAAAAAGAAAGTAATTTGAATACTGAATTCAGCGTTAATGTTATTCAAACATCCGATGGATATGATTTAAGTGTCACTTATTCGGATAAATATTCAAGTGATTTTGTTAAACGTTTTATCAATTCATATATGTTAGTTTTACAGGAAATAATTCATGTTGATAGTTTATCAGATATTAATTATATTTCTGATGTTGATACTGAAATTTTAGATAGGTATAATCAGACTGAGCATGATTTGGAATATGCTGATGTTTTAGATGCTTTTAATGATAATTTAAGAAAAAATCCAGACAATATGCTCGTTTCTTATAACAGTGTTTCTTACACTTATGGTGAATGTGCTTATATAGCAGATAAGATTGCTCAGAAGTTAGTTGATTTAGGTGTTAAACCACAAGACCATGTTGGCTTTTTAGTTCCTCGTAGCGAATTATACATATTGAATATTTTAGGAATTTTGTCTATGGGTGGTATTTATGTTCCTTTGGATTATGCCCATCCGGATGCACATATTCGATACATAATTGAAGATACACAATCTAAAGTGATTATTTGCAGTAATGATACCTATGAGCGAGCTAAAGATTTAACAGATAATGTTCATCTTTTAAATATATCTGATATAATTAATGATGAAATTGGAAGTTTATTCACTTTGCCTGTAATTTATGGTGATTTAGCATGTATTTTATACACTAGTGGTACTACAGGTAATCCTAAAGGAGTTAAAATTACCAGAAAATCTCTTTTGAATGTTTCTACATTCTATACTGATAAATATGATTTAACTGATAATGATGTTTATGCATTATTTTCAGCTATTGGTTTTGATGTCTCTAATTTCATTATCTGTGTTGTTTTATATGCGGGATCTTGTCTTAGTATAATTCCTGAAGATATTAGGCTTAATATGGTTGAAATGAATAATTATTTCATCGAACACGGAGTTAACCATGCATTTATTACCACTCAGGTAGGTAAGCTCTTTATGCAAAGCATTGAAGATACATCATTGGATGTTTTACTTGTTGCAGGTGAAAAATTGGGTAAAGTTGAAAGCCCTCAAAATTATGAATTGATTGACGGATTTGGTCCGACTGAATCATTTGCCTTCATATCCTCCGTCCATAATTCAGATAAAATAACAGAATCATCTGTAGGATACTTGAATTACAATACAAAAGCATATGTTTTAGATAATGAGAAAAGACGTGTACCTGTAGGTGCTGTTGGAGAATTATGCTTGGCAGGTATTCAAATTGCTGACGGCTATCTAAACCGTGAAGAAGAAACAAAAGAATCATTTATAGCAAATCCTTTCGATAATGGTGAGGATTATAATGTATTATATCGTACGGGAGATATGGTTCGCATATTGCCTGACGGAACATTGGGAATTGTTGGACGTAGAGACAGCCAGGTTAAAATCAGAGGAAACCGTGTAGAATTATCAGAAATTGAATCTGTAATACGTGAAATGGATTATATTGATGATGTAACTGTACAGACATTTGAAAATAAAAATAATAATGAAATTGTGGCATATGTTGTGGTATCTGATGAGTTTGATAGTGATGAACTCAGAATGGATATTAGGGATTATGTTGCTAAGTCTAAACCGGATTATATGCTTCCCGCATATGTTGTTGTTTTGGATAGTATTCAATTGACTGTTAATGGCAAGGTTGATACACGTGCTCTGCCGGAAGTTGATGTAGGACCTTTAAGTGTTGAATATGTTGCTCCAACAAATGAAACTGAAAAACATATTATCGAATCATTTGAAGTCGTATTTAATCAAAAAGGCCTTGGTTTATTTGATGACTTTGTCCGTTTAGGTGGAGATTCTATCGGTGCCATTCGTGTTGTTTCACTTTTAGAGAAAAATGGTGTCTATTGTAAAGCTAGAGATATATTAAATTATAAAACTCCTTATCTTATTTCACAGCATATTGATTTGAATGTTGAATCTCAAAGTTATGATGCTGTTGAAGGTGCTGTTGATCTACTTCCTATTCAGGATTATTTCTTTGAACACATTAATTTAGATACTTATATTCAGCCGTTCATTTTGAAATTCAAAGCAGATTTGGATGTTGATATTTTACAGAAATCCATTGATGAACTGACAAATCTCCATGATATGTTACGCGCAGTTTACACATTCAAAGAAGATGAAAACAAATCTGTTCAGGAAATTTTACCTTTAAATACTCGTATTTGTGAAATTAAAGAATACACATTCGATGATAACTTTGATGAAAATATAAGAAATGTTTTCATTGAATCCTCCACCTCATTAAATATCGAAAATAAGTTGATGGACATTAATTTGGTTCATTATGATGATAATCACTATCTTATAATTATTATTCATCATTTGATTATTGATGGTGTAAGCTGGAATATTCTGCTCACTGACTTAACACATATCTATTATAATTTACATAAAGGTGAGAAAATAGATATTCCAAGGCCTTATCCTTATAAATCATGGGTCGAAGATGTTAGAAATTTAGTTGAGAATATTTCTGATGAAGAAAAGCAACATTGGATTGAAGTGAATAGTTTACTGGATGATTCTCTTATTAAAGGTAATACCAAGGTTTTTGCTTTTAATGTTGAAAGTTCCTTTGATGTTAATAATCTTTTGATGTTGACTGAAGAGGAATATCTAGCTTTAGCAATTAGTCGTGCTTATAAAAAGACTTATAATATGGATATTATATTTAATCGTGAATCTTATGGTCGTGATGATAATATAGCAAATATTAACAGAACAATAGGATGGTTTACCAGCCAGTATCCAGTACATATTAAAATAGATAATAAATATGATGATATTTCTTTGATGAAAGATGTGTACAGTCTTAAAAAGGCATTTAATGATATCAATCATTTAGGTTTGAATTATGCCTCTTTAATTTACACTACTAATGATTTGAAATTCAAACATTGTCCTGTTACTTTTAACTTTTTAAGTAATGAATTTGTATTTAAAAATGAATTTTTGGAATCAGTAAATCATTATCTTTCTGAAAACAATGAACTTAATTTGCAGTTTGAATCTGAATCTTACGGTATTACTTTTAATGTTTCTAGAATAGATAATACTTATCTTATTAATGGGGATTATGCGATGGATACATACATTGGTAATAAATTTAATGAGTTTAAAACCAATATTGAATATGAATTAGAGTTTATTTCTAATTATAAGTTTAGTGAAGGTATTGTCTGTTGTTTAAACGAATCCCAATTAGGAGTATATCTGGATGAAAAAGTTAATGATAAAGGTACTGCCTATTCGGTTCCTAATATTATCAAATGTGGTGATAATCATTCAGTTGATGATATTGAGGATGCAATCCATGCTTTAATCGATAAACATCCAATTTTAAAAGCTCGTGTTTTAGATACGGATGAGTTACCTCTTTTAGTTTGTGACGCTTGTCCGGAAATTGAATTTTATGATATTGAAGATTATTCACAATTTATCAGGCCTTTTGATTTAGATAAATCTTTAGTCCGCTTCTTTATAGTGGACAATGGTGATGCTAAGTTTATTGGTTATGATATGCACCATCTGATTTGTGATGCTAATTCTGCAGGCATTATTAATAGAGATTTAAATCTTGCTTTAAATGCTAATTTAGATAAAAATGTTGATTTAGGTTTTGTTTATGATAGTCGTGATTCATTTGAGTCTAAATTCAAATCAGAGTACAATATTGCTAAAGAATTTTTCAATGACCTCTTTGGCGATATTAGTGATGTCAGATATTTGTTAGATGATATTGATGGATCCGATGGTGCTGTTAGTCTTCCTATTCGTGGAATTCGCAGCGATGTAGACTCATTTGTGCATAATCAAGGCATAACTGTTGGAAATTTCCTGAATGCTATTTTTGCTTATACATATTCTAGATTCGTTGGCAGTGATAAAGTTTACTTTACTTATACGGAGCATGGCCGTCATAAAGATTATAATCAGGATGCGATGGGAATGTTTGTCCGCACAATTCCAATCATTGTCGACTGTAAAAACAAATCTGTGAAAGAATATATGAATGATGTTTCAGATTTAATCTTAAAATCAATGTCTAATAGTATTTATCCATTCAGATTGCTTGCAAGTGAATTTAATATAAATAATAATGTTTTATTTGAATATAATTATGATTTAAATGATGTTTCAAAAATTGGAAATGATGTTATATATAAAGATTATGCGGAAGGAATTTGTGAATTTTCATGTATTATTAATGATTTGGATGATGGTTTCCTTGTTAATCTGGATCATAATGGTAAATATAGTCAAAATACTGCCGAACGTTTTGTAAATGTATTTAAAAAAGTATTGATTGGGTTTTTAAATAATGAACATTTAAGTGATGTTAATCATATTTCAGATGAGGATATTTTACTTTTAGATTCCTATAATCAAACGGAACATGGTTTGGTCTATGATGATGTTTTGGATGCTTTTAATGATAATTTGGCAAAATGCCCAAAAAATAATCTTGTATTCATGAACAATAATCATTACAGTTATGGCGAAGGAGCTTATATAGCAGATAGGATTGCAAAACAGTTAATGGAGTTGGGTGTTAAAGCTGGTGGCTGTGTTGGCTTTTTAACTGGTAGATGTGAGTATTATATGTTCTCTATTTTGGGTATATTGTCTGTAGGTGCGGTT
>NZ_JAZRJY010000048.1:0-5521 GCF_045646045.1 Methanobrevibacter sp.
TCATATAATTACTTCAATTATGTTAATTAATACTTTTTACATTTTTAAATTATATATCTTTATTTAATATATTGGGAATTTCATATTAAAGTTATATATAAATAGCTATCCCAACTACTAATCACAGTTACATTCTCTAGAACTTAATCCATGTTACATAATATGATTTTTTACTATTGAAAGTAATTTTTTCAATATAATAGTAATATTTACTTTGAAAAGATTTTTTCATATATTAAAAATAATTTAATAAAATAAAGACTACTTTGTTTTTGTTCCATATTTGCCGTATCCTTTTTCTAAGTTTAATTTTTTTCTCAGTTCGCTACTTGGACACAACTCTTTACCGAAGAGATCCATTATTTTATGAATTCTTATTAAATAATCTTCATTGCTTGCTAACTTTGTCCGTTCGTCATCGTACCAAATGTTATCTTCCAATCCTATGCGAACACCATGTCCTGTTGCTATTGATATGGCATTTGTTTGTAACTGAAATTTACCAATAGCACCCATAGAAAATATAGTATCCTTAGGTAAATTTACCACCAAAGCCCCAGACTGTAAAAGTGTGGGTTGTGCGCCGGCAATATTCCCTAAAATAATATTTGCGTAATGTGGAGGATGAAGCATTCCTTTTTTTGTTAGATATTCTGCATAATTTATCATCCCAAGATCAAAAATTTCCAACTCTGGCTTGATACCTTTCTCATTCATCTTGGCCACTATATCCTGTATCATCTTTGGCTCATTTGTACTGATTGTTCGGTTAAAATTCAATGAACTAAGTGTAAGACTAGCCATGTCCGGCTTTGCCATACCTGACAGATTCAATACATCAGTTCTTTTGGAAAACTCAGAATATGCTCTGCCACTTGTGGTAACTGCAATAATTAAATCAGGAGCAAACTCACGTATTCCTAAAATAATTTCTTCAAACTCTTCTTTTTTCCAACAAGGTTTTCCGGTAGTTCTGTCACGAGCATGCAAATGAACACTGGTTATACCTATTTCGTAAGCACGACGAACATCTTCGATTATTTCTTTAGGTGAAATTGGGATAAATGGCGTATCCTCTTTTTGCATTAACACACCTGTTGGAGCAAAATTTATGATAATTCTGTTCATATTAGTCATGTATAAATATTCCTGTCATTTTGTTTTATTTTTGGGTTCTTTATAATAAGTTTCATGAAAGTATATTTCATAAAATAAATAAATTAAACCATTAATATTTTTTTATATTTCTTATTTAAATTGTTTATTGTATGGGGTAATAAAAATAATATTGTCAAGTTAGAACAATATTTTCAGTATCTAACAACTTTTATAGTAGTTTCATATTAGCATTCTCATAATATATTTGACTGAATTTTTTCATTACAAACATTCAAAGAAAGAAACACGAAATTATGGCTTAACGTCAATAACATACAATGTGCTTTTCCATCAGATGTAAACTCTTCAGGGACAGTACTTTCATAATCAATATTGAAGCTTCTGCTTATCTTTTCATTCTTTTAATCTTGCCATACCTGTTTCCATGCAATTTGAGCACAAGTTATCACATCTTCTCCAACAATATCATATTTAACAAATTTTCCTTTTGAAACTTCATTATCAAGATTTTTAAATTGAGACATGAGTTTTTCAAATCATTTTCTATTTCAATACACCAACATAGCAGAAAGTAAAAAAAAAACATAAACATAAATAATTTTTTCGACATAAATTTGCTTAACAAGACTAAGTTTGAGAATGATAATATGGCCAATTTTTGTACTAACTGTGGAACTAAAGTAAGAAAAGAAGATAATTTTTGTACTAACTGCGGAACTAAAATAGATAAATCCGATATACAAAATAATCATTCATTAAAATCAGCACCCACCAGCATAGAAAAAGCAATCAGAGAAGAAGAACAAGTGAGAATCATAAAACAAAAAGAAATGAGTAGTAAAAAAATAGAAGAAAATGAAATAAATTATGGAGATTATTGCGATTTGAACTGCATACATTGCTACGAAGAATTTTTAGATAGTGACGGAGGAGCAGTTGGTGACTATAGTAGTGGCGGAGAAGTTGAATATTATTGTAACTTAGGACATTCTCTGTCTTATGGAAGTTTTTGTAAAGATTATAGATGAATTTTTTAACATATGGATAATACACATAGAAAAATAATTACAAAATGATTTTGTGAAAAAATGAATGCAAAATAGTTGATTTTAATTTCAATTATTCAAAAAAAAATAAAGAAGGATTAAATAGATTAATCCTTGATTGTTATTGTGTTTGAAATTTGCAGGTCATCATAGGCTGAGGTAATAATGTATTTTCCAGCCATTAAATTAATGTTCAGTTTGGCTATTCCATTGGAACCGGTATATCTTGTGTAGAATACTCCATTGATGTTAAATGTAACTGCCGCATTTACCAATGGATTTCCTTGACCATCCAGAACACTTACATTAAATGTTGAACCGTCCTTATAGGACATTTCCAAATCAGTTGCATTTAGAGTTGGCAATACAGTAATATTATATGACATTTGAAGACCAGTCAATGGATCAATGGCAGTCAATATGTATTCACCAGGATTTAGATTGATGTTTAACTTAGCAGTACCATTTTCATTGGTGGTACGATTATAGAATACTCCATTGATATTCATAGTAATGTTGACACCACTAACAGGATTACATTCACCATCAATCAGACCAATGTAGAACTGAGAAGCATTTCTGAAGTATTTAACCAAATTATTCGCAATCAGACTAGGCAAGACAGTAATCGTATTTTCAACTGTTGTGGCATTGAATGTTGTTTTGATTGTGTAGTTGCCCGGATTTAAGTTGATGGCTATTTTTGCAGTTCCGTTTTCATCACTGGTTCTATCATAATTCACACCATTCAATTCAAATATTACTGTTTCGTTGGCAACACCAATATTAGCTTCAAATTTGGATGCATTTTTAAAGATTTTAACTAAATCATCAGTATAGATACTTAAATCTTTAGTATAGACTTTTAAAGAGATAGTTTCATTTTTTAGTGTTATATCTTTCCATTCATTACCTTCATTAATAAAGCTTATATTTTTCAGATAGTGTTGTCTTGATGAACTAAGTATAGGGATACTTTTTTTGGTCATGACTGCTGTAAAGGAATCTCCTTCTTTAATTGAAATTTCTTTTGTTAATTTAACTGTATGGAATCCACAATATGGTGCTGTTCCGTTTTGACTATGTGTCAATTTATCATTTACATAGATTTCAAGCAAATACTCTTCACCTTCATCAGCAAAGTAAGTTCCAACAGCACTAATTAATTCATTTCCAAAGCTTCCATAAGTTACTTTATAGCTAGCATTATTTGCATATTCTTTAATAGTTAAATTTCCTCCCAAATCTGTCTGATAATTTGTCATATAATCTTCTGTATTTTCAAATATATAGGCGACAGAATATTTATAAGCTAAAACACTCGTATCATAATACGAAAGATAATGAAATCCTTTATCTCCTGAAGTATTACCCCAACTGTTTTTAATTATCCAAGCCCCATCTCCTGGAGGAGTTATTAGGAAGTTACTTGCAGGATAATTGTCATCCCACCCAACGAGTGAAACTCCGTGATTTTGTTCAGTAGTGTCATTACGATATTGAGCACCAGTCTTTGAATTGTAATAAGGAGCACCTAATGCCGGATTATATGTAATATGTAGGGAACCATATTTCATTATCGCTTTTTTAAATCCATCATTATCTGTAAAATTCTTACGCTGTTTTACAATTATTGCATCCTGGACATGTATGTTTTCATCTGTAGTGATTATTGGAGATAATTTACCTAATTCATCGTATGTATCATATTCTGTTGGAAATGGTCCAAACCAACTTAAAGAATATTCTAAAGCCCAATCTTGCCAACCTCCTTCAAATGCATCAACAATACCATATTTTGAAAATTCCAACATATTATCATGGAGATTATTTTCTGAAAAATCATATTCTATTCCAGTTGCTTTTAATAATGCAGATTCCAATGCTCCACATGCTCCAAAAGTCCAACAAGCACCCATAGGACCCTGATTTTTAACTGAACTCACCCATCCCCAATCACGCAAATCATAACGTGCCGGAAGATTTTCCACAATTATTGTATTATTAATAAGTTCCAGTTTCATGCCATTTCCGGATACAACTGATGCATAATCAGTATCATTCAAAACCAAAATATCTTCATTATATTTATTTTTCACCAAATTATTTATACCAAATACAGTGTGGATAGCTTCACCATTATTGACAAATTCACTGGAATTAATATTCGAAGTAGTATCATAAGTATAAATCGCATTTTTGCTATTGTTTATAAAAGATGAAGAAACTGAATTGAAGTATACATCATCACAGTATATTGCCCCGCCGTCAAATTGGTCTTCTAACAATATTTTATTAGAAATAAAAGAACTATCATTAAGATCAAATGAAGCATGTGATGTATATATTGCTCCACCATTAAATTTGGCAGCATTATTAGCAAAAGTAGAATTAATAATTGTTAAATTACCTACCAATTGAACTAATGCACCACCAAAATTACCGCTTGAATTAATGAATGTTGAATTTACAATAAGTGTACCTTCAGGGTCATTTGTTAACGTGAAGTCAATGTATAGTGCACCACCATTTTTATTTGCAGTAGAATTTATGAATGTACAATTGAATATTTTTAATTCTTGTGAAAATTTTAGCCCAATTGCTCCTGCAGTCTCATTAGCGTGTAAATTTTCAAAAATAGAGTTAAAAATACTTATATCTTTTTGAGCATATATTGCTGCTGCATATTTGGATGTTGAATTAGTGAATTTTGAATTATAAATGGTCAAATCATCCAAGGAGTAAATATTTCCTCCCCATTTAGCCATATTGTTAGTGAATATAGAATTATTTATTTTAGTTTCTTTTTGAGCATATATTACTCCCCCATTCATTATTGCCCGGTTGTTGGTGAATGTTGAATTGTTTATTGTTATTTGATCAAGGGCAAATATTGCTCCACCACTATCTGCATAGTTGTTTTTGAAAGTTACATTGTTTAAAATAATGCTACCACTTGAGAAAATCGCTCCCCCATTTTTTCCCATTGCATTAATAAGAATAAGGTTAGAAATTGTAATGTTATAACCAGTAATCTCAAAAATTCCAGACTGATTGGATGCGTCAATAGTGTAACCATTACCATTAATCACATAATTAGTTTTATCTATTTCAATTCCATCAAGTTTACCATCAGTTGCATTATCATATATATAATCTTGTTTTATTTCTAGACTATGAGTACTTGAATCTATTTCTTCCTGAAGAGCAGTAAAATTTCCTTCAGCCGAAACAGCACTAACTGATATAAATAAAACAAGAAAAACTAGAAATATTTTAATTTTCATCAGACATACTTCTCCCAAATTTTAAGTAAATATATTATATTTTTAATTTTTAAAAAGTTTAACTATTGG
>NZ_JAZRJY010000049.1:0-13667 GCF_045646045.1 Methanobrevibacter sp.
AACTCCGCAATTACCAGCAACACATATTACGGAGGAGGAGCAATCGCAGTTGAAGGTAACGCAACAAACAACAACTTTGAAAAAGCAATCTTTACAGACAACACTGCTGCAACCCACGGAGGAGCAATCAAATTCATGGACAACGACGAAAACAACACATTCAACAAATGTATCTTCATGGACAACTATGCACCATACGGAGGATCAATCGCAGTAAGCAACAACAGCCAAACACTCAACATAACAAACTGTATCTTTACAAACACCAAAGAACCGGAAAATGAAATCATCGGAGGAGGAGCAATATACTTCATAAACGATGCAAACGAACTATACATAACTGACTGTGAATTCAATGCACTCACTGCACGTGCTGGAGGAGCAATCTACATAGAAGGCGACTTAAACAGTGCAATAATCGCCGAAACTAACTTTATTAACAACAAAGCAACCACCAACAACACATATTACGGTGGAGGAGCAATAGACGTCGAAGGAAATGCTAAATATGTAGCAATAGTCGACTCCAAATTCATAAACAACAGCGCACAAACCCACGGAGGTGCAATCAAACTCAGAGGAAACAACAGCGATGTAGTAATATCCTCACTATTTGACGGAAACTATGCACCATACGCCGGAGCAATATCCCTTGGAACCACAGAATCACTCTTAATATACAATTCAAACTTCACAAACAACAAAGGAACCTCTGAAGACATTATCGGCGGAGGAGCAATCTACATCATAGGAAACCTCACCAAAGGACGAATACTCGAATCCGACTTCATAAATAACAGTGCACGCGCAGGAGGAGCAATCTACATAGAAGGAATTATGGATAAAACCACATTCGAAAAATCATACTTCCAAAACAACACCGCATTTACCAAAAACCAAAAATACGGTGGAGGAGCAATCGCAGTAGAAGGAAACGCAACAAACAACAAGTTTGAATTGTCAACCTTTGAAGACAACACCGCTACAACTCACGGTGGAGCAATCAAATTCATGGACTACGACGAAAACAACACATTCGAAGCATGCCTGTTCCTAGAAAACTATGCACCATACGGAGGAGCAATCGCAGCAAGTAACAACAGTATATCACTTAACATAACAAAATCAAGATTTTCAACAATCCCTAATATAAAAGAACTTCCGTTTGAAGTTATCGGAGGAGGAGCAATATACTTCATAAGCGATGCAAATCAGCTATATATAAAATACAGTGAATTCAGCAACAATACTGCACGCGCAGGAGGAGCAATATTCGTAGAAGGCGAATTGAAAAACGCAGAAATAAACGGTACCAGATTCATTAATAACACCGCAACCACCAACAATACCGCATATGGTGGAGGAGCAATCGCAGTACAGGGTAATGCAACAAACAACAACTTTAATGATTTACTGTTCATATTAAATACCGGAACAACCCATGGAGGAGCTATCGATTTCATGGGCAATGCTATTAACAATACATTTGTTGATTGTGACTTTTTAGACAATATCGCAAGATACGGTAGTGATATTGCAGTAAATAAAAACACGGAAAACCTTAATTTCAGCAAATGTGAATTCGATGCAACACTTAAACCTGCACAGGAAGTAATTGGCGGAGGAGCATTATACTTCATTAATAATGTAACCAACCTGAACATCGACGAATGTAACTTCACAGATTATGTTGCACGTGCCGGAGGAGCAATATACTTCGAGAAAACAGTTGAAAAGTCCGTAATAGAAAATACTCTATTCAAAAACAATACAATTACCACACAAAACTGGGATTACGGTGGAGGAGCAATATTTATTGAAGATACTGCTTTAGACCTCATCATTAGAAACTGTGAATTTATAAACAATACTGCAAGTACAAAAGGTGGAGCCATATTTATTAACAATGGAGAAAACATTTTAATAGATGGGGCCACATTTAGTGAAAACACTGCAGAAGACGGAAGAGCACTTTATCTTAATGATGGTAGTGTGACAATACAAAATTCAGCATTTATAAACAATACCGGAATGGGACCAGACATACATTATGCGGGAAATATTATATCCAGCATAATCAATTCAACATTTGATGGAACAAGCCACATTATTGTAGGTGAAAATGCAATGTTGAGACTATCCAATAACAAAGAATTGGACCAATATCTCGATAAAAATTACTTCATTTATAATGAAGGTGGATTATACCTTGAAAATAATACATTATCAAATGTAATCTTCAACGATGGAATAATTCTCTCCCCAACTACAATGACCACATTATTTAATGAAACCTATAATACAACAGATTCATTTGTCTATTTGAATGCTTACTGTGAGGATGATAATGGAAACACAATTGTAAGTGACCATGGAATATTCCATATAAATGACAAGGAGCTTAA
Source organism: Methanobrevibacter sp. (assembly GCF_045646045.1). GTDB lineage: Archaea > Methanobacteriota > Methanobacteria > Methanobacteriales > Methanobacteriaceae > Methanocatella. Next base: position 2,406 of record NZ_JAZRJY010000049.1, read on the forward strand.
AGTATTCTATAATGATGATATCGTCCTGTTTGGAAATACTGTTTTACCGGAATATGGCAGCTATTTAGTTAGCGCAACTACATATGGAATATTATACAACTGTACCCAAAAATATGCTATAATAAACTACAACCCTAAAAAAGAAGTAAGCATTAATGCCAGTGATATTGAAATAAATATTGGCCAATACGGTGAAATTGAAGTAGAATTGCCTGAAAATGCAACCGGAACAGTAACCGCAGTAGTTAATGATGGAGAATACATGGCGCCGGTTAAAGATGGAAAAGCAACAATCATAATTCGACCTTTAGAACCTGGAGAATATGAAGCATTTATCTACTATTCCGGTGACAATAATTATCAAAGCAATCATACAACCTCCATGGTAACCGTTCTTGATAAAATATCTGTTGTTGCACCTGATGTGACAAAATACTATCACGGTCCTGAAAGACTTGTTGTAAACGTGACACAATCAGGAAAAGCAATTGTCAATGCTACCGTTGAAATCACAATCAATGGCGCAACATATACCAGACAAACTGACGAAAACGGTACTGCATCAATTGGTTTAAACCTAGAACGTGGTAATTATACTGCAACTGTTAAAGTGGAGGATATTGAAGTTAATTCAAACGTTACAATATTGCCTACCGTTAACGGAACAGATGTCACTAAAGTATTCAGAAATGATACTCAGTACTATGCAACATTTTTAGACAGCCAAGGAAACTATCTCAAGGATGGGGAAGCTGTCAGATTCAACATCAATGGTGTGATGTATGACCGTAAAGTTTCCGGCGACAAAGGTTTAGCAAAATTAAATATTAACTTGGAACAAGGAGAATATATAATCACTGCAATGAACCTTGTAACTGGAGAAAACACAGCAAATAACATTACAGTCATTCCAAGAATCATTGAAAACAATGATATAACCAAATACTACAGAAACGGAACACAGTATACAGTTAAAATCATTGGTGATGACGGCAAACCTGTCGGTGCAGGTGAAAGTGTAACATTCAACATTAACGGTGTATTCTACACTCGCCAAACCGATGCAAACGGCACTGCCAAACTAAACATTAACTTGCTGCCTGGAGACTATATCATTACTGCTGAATACAAAGGATGTAAGGTGTCCAACAACATTAAAGTCTTACCAGTATTAACTGCTAGCGATCTAGTCAAAAAATACGGTACAATAACTCCATTTGAAGCAAACTTGGTTGATGGTCAAGGTAAAGCCTATGCAAACCAAAAAATAGAATTCAATATAAATGGTATATTTTATTACCGTAACACAGACAATAATGGTGTTGCAACATTAAACATTAATTTAATGGCCGGAGAATACATCATTACTTCAACATATAATGCTTGCAGCATAAGTAATAAAGTAACCATTATACTTTAAAAGAGATTATTTTAATCTCTTTTTTCTTATTTTTTTAAAACAATAGCATCATTAATCATTTCAATCAATGCCTTATTTATAGGATTTATCAGAGAAAATTCATTTTCCTTAGGCAATTCTGAACTTAAAGGAAATACCTGAAGAGCGGACATACACAAATCAGTTGATCTTATTGCAAAATAAGAATAATATTGACCTTTATCATATTTTACAATCAATCCCAAATCATCAGTTGGTTTATGGCCAGGAATTCCTTCCTCTTCATATATCCTAAATAATTTAGTTGAATCTGCACTAACCAAAACATATTGCCTTTCAAAATACAGCTCATCTTCTTCCAATTCATAATCATCATATTCTATTATTTCATCAATTGAATCCGGCGAAATCCTCATTTCACCATTACAGTATGCAAGTGAAATATAAATACCTTCATCATCCAAGGCTTTTGATACTATATCAAAGTAAAAATTATCCAATTTTAATTTGGGAGGATTTTCTCCAAACAAAGTATCTATTGGAAGAGTGTAAGAACCGTTTTGAATTACACTACAGTAAAAATGTTCTTCACCCAAATAACCTGCTGTTACTGCTTTTTCTATCGTTTTTTTAACATCAATGTCAACTTTTTCAAGATTTTGAGCAAGTTCAATGGCTTGTTTATCATTAATCAAATTCAACACCCTCAATTATATTCTAAATTTTAATGCATTTATATATACACACAACTTAGATACAAATACATTTAAATACTACTTATTATAATTATAATTTAGAGGTGAAAATATGCGCAAATCTGTAATTGGTATACTACTATTATCAATTGTAATTGTCGGTATTGCTTTACCTGCAGGGTTTTCTGCCCAATCAGGAAAACAAGTAATTACCTATGGTGAAACGACTTACAACAATCAAAATTATAAGTCTGCTGTGGATAGCTTCTTTAGTCAACAAGCCCATATCGATGTGAAAAATGTAAACTCAAAAATTATTACCGCATCTGATGTAAACAAAATTTCTAGTACAATAAGTCACAAAACTTACAGTTCAAATCAGATATTTTCATGTGCATTTGTTGACTTAACCGAAACAGGAAATATTAAAGTAACTGTGGATACATCAAAAATCACTACAGTAACTGCAGACATGTACATTACAGCATTAAAATCCGCTGGAATAACCAACGGACATATATATGTAACCAGTCCTGTATCTGCAACTGGTGAATCCGCACTTGCAGGAATTATGAACTCATATGAAGCAGCAACTAACACAACCATTCCGGAACCTGTAAAAGAGGCTGCTACTACAGAAATTCAAACTGAATCAGATATTGTTCAAAAAGATAATGTTTCAGCAGAAAACTTAACCAAATTGGTTAATGATGTGAAAGTGACCGTTCAAAAGAACAATATTACTGACCACAAAACTATCGTGAATATAATTCAAAACTACACAATTAACAATCATATTAACCTGTCAAACAGCAGTATTGAAAACCTTGCTACAAGTATCGGAGGAGTTCAATCTGTACAGGGACAAGTTTCAAACTATACAAATCAAGTATCCAATGTTATAGGAAGCAATTCAGGTAGTTTTTCATTAGATGGACTATTTTCTAAATTAGGATTAAGATCCTAATTTATTTTCTTTTTTTAAACCGCAACCAAAAAATCATCATAATACTAATGTTTCATTATGCAAAAAATATCACCAATTATATATTCAAGATACATATAAATTATATAATTAAGTGATAAAAAATGTCAGAAAATAAAAGAAGCGAATGGAACAGTAACTTAACATTTATTTTAGCAATGATTGGTTCGGCCGTTGGTTTGGGCAATATATGGAGATTCCCAAATGTATTATATTCCCATGGTGGCGGATCATTTATGATACCCTACATTGTATCATTATTTCTTTTAGGAATCTCATTTGTTTTAGTTGAATATGCAGTAGGATTCAAATTCAAAACATCCCTATCAAAGATTTTATACAGCATTAACAATAAATTGGAGCCGGTGGCATGGATAGTTTTAACAATAGTATTTCTAATAACAACATATTATGTATGTGTAGTGGGATGGGATTTGATATATCTGGTTTTAAGCTTTACAAAAGCCTGGGGTTCAAATCCTGATTTATACTTTTCACAAAATGTCTTGCATGCATCAGACTCAATATATGGAATATTTACAATAGTGCCGAATGTTTTAGTATCGATTGTAGTCATTTGGCTTGTTGTATGGGCCATTATCAGGGCAGATTTGAATGAAGGAATCGGAAAGGTGAGCAGAACATTGCTTCCTATACTTTGTGTAATCGTAGTAATATTTGTCGCATACTCACTGACACTTCCAGGAGCATCCATTGGATATTCACAAATATTCAGTCCGAACTGGTCTGCATTAACTGATCTCGATGTATGGCTGGCAGCATTCGGCCAAATTGTATTTTCCCTAAGTCTGGGAATGGCAATCGCCCTTACATATGCAAGCTATCTGCCGGAAGGTTCCAAGCTGGTTGACAATGCACTAGTAGTAGCATTTTCAAATTCAGGATTTGAAGTTTTCAATGCAATAGGAATCTTTTCAATTTTGGGATTCATGGCAATGACAAGCGGAATTGCATTTAACGATTTGGTAACAGAAGGAACCGGCCTTGCTTTTGTAGTTTTCCCGCAAGCACTTAACATGATGCAGACAGGATTTATTATAGGACCATTATTCTTCCTGTGCATATTATTTGCAGGAATCACATCAGCAATTGCGCTTCTGGAAGGAGTATGTTACTCAATTTCCGAAAAATTTGATTTTTCCCGTAAAAAAACTGCAACAATAGTCTGTGCTGTAGGAGTCATAATATCCTCAATTTTTGCAACTGCCTCCGGAAGCTTCATTTTAGGAGTGTTTGACGCATTTTTAAACAACTTCGCATTGCTGTTTGCAGTTCTTCTTGAATGCATAATATTCGGCTGGGTATATGACTTTGATGAATTAATGGCAACATTAAACAATAATTCCAGAATAAAAATAGGCAAATCCTGGAAAATAATCATTAAATACATATTGCCTATCTGTATTTTCGCTTTATGGGTTCAGGGAATACTTACAACCTTTGAAGAAGAAGACCCTGCAAGCATCACAATAAGAGTGATATTGCTTGCAGTAATTTTAATTCTTCCATTCATACTTTCAAGGTTACCTGCAAAAAATGAAGATTTCTACAAAAAAATTCAATAGCAAATACTCAAAGATAGCTATTATTAAAACATGAGTTGATACAATAATAGCTATTTTAATTAACCATTACAATATTTTAATTTAAGATATGAAATAAGTAAATTATTTTTAATCAGTAAATATATATTGATAATTGTGTATTTATTATGAAATGGAAAATTGGAAATGTCAAAATAGATAATCAGGTAGTTCTGGCCCCAATGGCAGGAATATGCGATTCTGCCTATAGAAGAATAGTAAAATCAATGGGCTGCGGATTGATAGAAACAGAAATGGTTTCAACAAGAGCAGTGAAGCATTTAAATAGAAAAACCCGAGAAATGCTGACTATGACAGATTATGAAAGGCCAATAGCACAGCAGATATTCGGTTCAGACGTTGAATCATTTAAAACCTCTTCCGCATACATCTGCGAAAACATGAAGCCTGATATTTTAGACATTAATATGGGATGTCCCGTAACGAAAGTAGCCGTTAAATCCGGAGCGGGAAGCGCACTGCTTAAAGACCCTCAAAAAGCATCCGATATCATCAAAACGGTAGTCGATACAGTAGATATTCCAGTGACAGTTAAAATAAGAAGCGGATGGTATGAAAACAATGCGCTGGAAATGGCAAAAATCGTAGAGGATTCCGGTGCTTCAGCTATTGCTGTTCATCCACGTACAAGACACCAGAGATACGACATACCTTCAGACTGGTCAATAATAAAGGACGTTAAAGAAGAAGTATCCATACCAGTCATTGGAAATGGAGACATAAGAACATGCTTTGATGCGAAGGCCATGATAGATTATACGAATTGTGATGCAATAATGATTGGAAGGGGAGTTTTGGGAAACCCCTGGATTATAAAGCAGTGCATAGATTATCTGGATTATGGAATAAAACCTGAAAGAATATCATCACAGGAAAAACTGGACATGTTTAAAAGGCATGCATCATTAATTATGGACAATTACTCCGATAAGGTATTGATGCACAAACTAAGAACCAATGCGGCCTATTATATGAAAAATCTCCATGGAAGCGTAGAGATTAAAAAGAAGATTTTCCAAACAAGTACAAAAGAAGAGCTGTTTGATTTGCTTGAAAATTACGTGAAAGATTTGAAATATTAAAAAATAAAAAAAGAGAGGAGTTTTAAAAACTCCTTAAATGTGTTTAATTTTTTCTTTTAATGCCGACACCTAAAAGTGCGAGAACCATAAGCAATGCAATCAATGGATTACCTGTAGCATTATTCTCCATAGGAACTTTACCTTTAGCAGGAGCATTTTCCGGAGTATCCGGAGTTACCGGAACATCAGGATTTACTGGAGTGTCTGGTGTTACAGTAATAAATCCTGTACCGTTAGCAGCCAGATATGTGTCATCACCATCGAATGTTACACCTACAGGATATGAACCGTCATAATTGTCAGGTATTGTCCAGTCAACAGTACCCTTACCGTTAATGATTTCAACAACTTTTGTTGTTCCATCCGGTAAAGTTACAGTAACATTTCCATTGAATACGGATCCGTCTTCAGGAACCACATCAATAGGAATAGATACATTGTCACCAGGTTTAGCTGTAATATTGCCAACAATAATATTAACTGGAACTTTTGGAGTAACAGTGATTATTCCTGTGTTATTTGAAGGTAAGTATGTGTCATTACCATCATAACTTACAGCATAATTATAATCACCAGCATAATCACCAGGAACAGTCCAAGTAGTTTCACCAGTACCGTTGGTAATTTCAACAGTCTTATTTGTACCGTCAGGCAACTCGACAGTTACATTGCCATTAATTGGAGTGCCATCTTCAGCTGTCACGTTGATAGGAATAGTAATGTCTTTTCCAGGTTTTGTTGTAATGTTTTCAACAGAAACTTCAGTCGGGATTTTTTCAGCGGTAACTTCAACAGAATCATTGTTGTTAGTGTAGTCTGTTTCAAATTCAGCAATACTAACAGATGAATTGACCTGTTTTGTACCTATGAAGTTAGCATAAGCCAGAATAGTTAATTTAGTTTCCTCACCATTTGCCAAATCTCCAATATACCAAACACCAGTAGAAGGATCATAGCTTTGAGTTGCACTGGATGCCATCAATAAGCCTTTGATATTTTGGTAATCCACATCACTGCAATTATCTGAAATGTAAACAAATCCTTCAGGAATTAGGTTTACTGCAGTAACATTGGTTGCATCACCAGGACCGTTATTGCGAACAGTTACGGTAAATTCAACAATTTCACCATAGTAAACAACTGATTTATCCACTGTAATGTTGAGTTGAACATCAACGAGTATTACTGAAATGATTCCAGCACCATTGGATGGTAAATACTTGTTATCCCCATCAAATGAAGCAGAATCATTATATTGGGATACATTTTCCTTAGGAATAGTCCAATAAGCACTACCTGTACCGTTAATTATTTCTACAGTTTGAGTAGTACCATCTGGTAAAGTCACAGTAACATTACCGTTAAACGGAATACCATCATCAGCAGTCACATTAACAGGAATAGTTACATTATCACCAGGATGAGCAGTAACATTACCAACAGCAGTATGAGTAGGAATCTTCTCAACAGTAACAACACCAGTACCATTAGAAGGTAAATACTTGTTATCTCCTTCAAATGAAGCATTTACAGGATAATCCCCTTCCTCGAAATCATCAGGAACAATCCAGTTAACATTACCTGTACCATTAACAATCACAACAGTTTGATTAGAACCATCAGGTAAAATTACAGTTATATTACCATTAAATGGCACATCATCATCCGCTGTAACATTAACAGGAATAACAATGTCATCACCAGGATGAGCAGTAACATTATCTACACTGATATGAGTAGGAATCTTCTCAACAGTAACAGTACCTGTACCATTGGAAGGCAAGTAATTGTCGTCACCATCGAAAGTAGCATTAACAGGATAATCCCCTTCCTCGAAATCATCAGGAACACTCCAAGGAACAACACCACTACCATTAACTATCTCAACAGGAACAGTCGTATTATCCGGCAATGTCACACTAATATTACCATTAAACGGAACACCATCAGCAGCAGTCACATTAACAGGAATAGTTACATTATCACCAGGATGAGCAGTAACATTACCTACAGTTATTTCAGTTGGGATTTTAGGAATAACGGTAACAGTACCTGTACCATTGGACGGTAAATACCTACCTTCACCCTCAAAACTGGCATTTGTAGGATAAACACCATCATAATCATCAGGAACACTCCAAGGAACAACACCACTACCATTAACTATCTCAACAGAAACAGTCATATTATCAGGCAAAGTAAAGCTAATATTACCATTAAACGCAACACCATCATCAGCAGTCACATTAACAGAAATATTCACATCATCACCCGGACGAGCAGTAACATTCTCAATACTGATATGAGTAGGAATCTTCTCAACAGTCACAACACCAGTACCATTGGACGGAAGATGCGTATAATTTCCTGCAAAACTAGCATTTACAGGATAATCGCCCACCTCGAAATTATGAGGAATAGTCCAAGTAACAGCACCACTACCGTTAACAATATCAACAACTTCGACATTGCCATCAGGTAAAGTAACATTCACCAGACCATTAAATGGAATGCCGTCTTCAGATGTTACATTGACCGGAATAGTCATAGTATCATCAGGATAACCAGAAACATTACCAACAACAGTTGCGGTAGGAATTTTAACAACATTAACCGTGTCAGTTGATTCAAGATATGATTTATAAAACGTTAAAGCAGTATTGTTAAATTCACCTAATTTAGTTGTATTGAAATATATTCTGAAACTTGCAGATTCATTAACGTTTAAAGTTGAATTCAAGACAAATACTGGGAAACCAGCGTCTGCAATCCAACTACCAGTTACATTCTCAATATGATCATATACCAATCCTTTACCGTATTCATAATCCTCTATCGTAAGCCAATCTTCAGGCATTATCGGCCTATCACCAATATTAGTAATATTAATAATAAATACTGCCTGATCACCAATAAATACAGTTGAATTAACAGCCTTTTTAGTTAAATTAATATTTGGATTATAAACAGTAACCTCATCAGATAAAACAGTCAAAGGATCAGTCAAATTTGAACTGACATCAATAGTATTATTATATTTGCCCGCTTTTACTGCATAAAGAGTTACAACAATCACAAGTGACTGTTTAGGAGCAAGAACACCAGAATATGTGATTTTATTACCATCAATAATCAGATGTTCAAGAGAATATCCTGGAATTCTAGCCTCAAAATAATCCTGATCAAAACCTGAAGGAATATTCTCAATAACAGTAATATTACCAAGAGTTCTATCACAATTATTCGTAATATTTATAAAGAAATCACAGGCACCGCCAACATCAGTCCAGTTATTATCAGCAACTTTAGTAACATTCAAAGCATCAGTAAGTTTAACAACATCAACCTTGTCAGTTGCTTCAAGATATGATTTATAAAACGTTAAAGCAGTATTGTTAAATTCACCTAATTTAGTTGTATTGAAGTATATTCTGAAACTTGCAGATTCATTAACGTTTAAAGTTGAATTCAAGAAAAATTCTGGGAAACCAGCATCTGCAAACCAACTACCAGTTACATTCTCAATATGATCATATACCAATCCTTCAACGTAGACTGGATCATATACTTCAACCTCTCTAGGCATTATCGGCCTGTCACCAGTATTAGTAACATTAATAATAAATACTGCCTGGTCTCCAATAACTACTGTTGGATTAACAGCCTTCTTAGTTAAATTAACACTTGGATCATAAACAGTAACCTCATCAGATAAAACAGTCAAAGGATCAGTCAAATTTGAACTGACATCAATAGTATTATTATATTTGCCCGTTTCCACTGCATAAAGAGTTACAACAATCACAAGTGACTGTTTAGGAACAAGAACACCAGAATACGTGATTTTATTACCATCAATAATCAGATGTTCAAGAGAATAACCCTGAATTCTAGCATCAAAACGATCCTGATCAAATCCAGAAGGAATATTCTCAATAACAGTAATATTACCAAGAGTTTCACTACAATTATTCGTAATATTTATAACGAAATCACAGGCACCTCCAACATCAGTCCAGTTATTATCAGCAACTTTAGTAACATTCAAAGCATTGATAACTTCAAAAGTATTTGTATTAGATATTTGAGTGTAATACATATCGGTTAAATGCTCTGCATAAACTTGGTATTTGCCAACACTCAATTTTTCAAATGGTATGACAACATCACCATGAACATCAGTTAAATGAGTGGAAGAATAAATTGGCTCGCCCAGCTGATTAGCAGGAGCACCTAAAAGACCTGCACCAAGAGTGGAATCGACAATCGGACTAATAATAACATTGATTAATTGAGCGTTTTCCAAATCATCTTGCCATATCTGAGTATAATAATCAGTTACATCAGAAAGTGAGATCGGAATGGCACCATCTTTTGAGACAACAGTTTTATTAAACAGATTACCGTCAATGAATGCTTCATAAGTAATACGATTAATCAATACATGATTCATGTTACCATCATTCCAAATAGCATTAGCTATATTGTCATTACCTTTAAATGTGATATTTAAAGTGGTATTGCCCGGATAATATGTTACAGGCTTAATTACATCAATATTGATGTTTGAACTGTTAGCTCTGTTTTTACCGAATTTAGCATCCCTAATATTTAATTTGGCATCTTTATGCATGAAAATTGCAGAACCTCTAAATGCGATGTTTCCATCAAAACGACTGCCATCAGTTATTTCCATTTCAACATCATAACCCTCAGAATCCAAACAAATAGCTCCTCCTTCATAAGCATTGTTACTCTCAAAAGAAGAACCTGAAACAGTAGCTTCCGTATCAGATATATAAATAGCACCACCATACTTTGTAGCATTATTGTTGGTGAAATTACAATCAGATATTGTACCTCCCCACCAATATATGTAGATAGCACCGGCTTTTACAGAGGCAGTATTGTTTTCAAAGATACAATCAGATATATCTGCAGAATCACAATATGCATATATGGCTCCACCGGAACCATCGACACCAGTGACTTTGTTTCCGATGAACTTGGAATTGGATATATCAACATGTGAACCAGGATTGGACAAGTATAATGCACCAGCCCCACTAACAGCGGTATTATTATCAAAACTGGAATCAGCTATATTTCCAGAATCACCTTCCCACGTAAGAGCACCAGCCTCATTGAAAGCATTATTACTAGTGAATTTAGAACCAATCAGAGTACCAGATTCACCAAACCACTTAACAGCACCAGCATCATAAGCAGAATTACTAGTAAAATTACAATTTTCTAGATAACCTAATTCACTATCCCACTTAAGAGCACCAGCCTCATTAGAAGCGGAATTATTAAAGAAAGTAGAACCAGAAACATTACCAGAAACACCAGTCCACTTAACAGCACCAGCATCATAAGCAGAATTACTAGTAAAATTACAATTTTCTAGATAACCTAATTCACTATCCCACTTAAGAGCACCAGCCTCATTAGAAGCGGAATTATTAAAGAAAGT